>NZ_JBHWJK010000013.1:0-191113 GCF_042731455.1 Streptomyces sp. NPDC059852
CGATGGTACTGCAGGGGGGACCCTGTGGGAGAGTAGGACACCGCCGAACAATTTTTGAGAAAGGGCTCACACCTTACGGTGTGGGCCCTTTCTGCATTTCCGGACCGTGTGTCAGGCCCTTTCTGGTGTCAGAAAGGGCCTTTTCTCTTTTTTCTTTGCCGCTGTCGGCTACAGGCGGCCGGCTGTTTTGAGGGCCAGGTAGGCGTCGGCAAGGGCCGGGGCCAGGTCGTCCGGTGTCGCGTCCACGACGGTCACGCCGTGGCGGCGTAGTTGTTCCGCCGTGCGGTGGCGTTCGGTCTGGGCCTGGGCCGCCGACGCCGCCTCGTAGACGGCGTCCGTGCGACCGCGGGCTTCCGCCATGCTCGCGATGTGCGGGTCGGCGACGGAAGCGAGAAGGACCGTGTGGCGCCGGGTCAGTTGAGGGAGGACCGGGAGCAGGCCCTCCTCGATGGGGGCCGCGTCGAGTGCCGTGAGCAGCACGATCAGGGAGTGGCGGGGAGCCGTACGCAGGGCTGTGGACGTGAGTCCTCGGGCGTCGGTCTCGAGCAGTTCCGGCTCCACCGTGGCCATCGCGTTGACCAGGGCGGGGAGGACGTCTCGGGCTGTGCGGCCCTGGACGAGGGCGCGGACCCGGCGGTCGTAGGCGAGGAGGTCGACGCGGTCGCCGGCGCGGGAGGCCAGGGCGGCCAGCAGGAGGGCGGCGTCCATGGAGGCGTCGAGCCGTGGGGCGTCGCCTACGCGGCCCGCCGACGTGCGGCCGGTGTCCAGGACGAGAAGGATGTGGCGGTCGCGTTCGGGGCGCCAGGTGCGGACGGCGACCGCGGAGTGGCGGGCGGTGGCCCGCCAGTCGATGGAGCGGGTGTCGTCGCCGGGGACGTACTCGCGCAGGCTGTCGAACTCGGTGCCCTCGCCGCGGGTGATCAGGCTGGTGCGGCCGTCGAGTTCGCGGAGGCGGGCCAGCTTGGAGGGCAGGTGCTTGCGGCTCGTGAAGGGCGGGAGCACCCGGACGGTCCAGGGGACCTTGTGGGCCCCCTGGCGGGTGAACAGACCCAGGGGGCCGTAGGAGCGGATGGTGACGCGGTCGGCCTGGCGGTCGCCTCGGCGGGTGGGGCGGAGGCGGGTGGTCAGGCGCCGGCGTTCGCCCGCGGGGATCCTCACCTGGTGGCGGGAGGACGTGACCTCGGTGCCGGGCTGCCAGCTGCTCGGGGGCCAGGCGTCGCGGAGGTGGGCGCGGAGCGGGCGGTTCGACGGGTTGGTGACCGTCAGGGTGACGTCGGCCGTGTCGCCCAGGCGGACGGAGGTGTCGCCCGAGCGGGTCAGGCGCAGTCGCCGTACGGGGGCCGCCAGGGCGAAGTCGCAGGCGCAGGCGGCGGCCAGGGGGGCGTTGACCGCGAGGATGCCCGTCCAGCTGGGGTCCCAGATGCCGACGGGGAGCGAGGCCAGGGCCGCGAGGAGCGCGGCGCGTCCGGTGAAGGCCATCAGCGCGGGACGGGGACGTGGGCGAGGATCGCGTTGATGACGGAGTCGGCGGTGACGCCCTCCATCTCGGCCTCGGGGCGGAGCTGGACGCGGTGGCGGAGGGTCGGCAGGGCCAGGGCCTTGACGTCGTCGGGGATGACGTAGTCGCGGCCGGTGAGCCAGGCCCAGGCGCGGGCGGTCGCGAGGAGGGCGGTGGCGCCGCGCGGGGAGACGCCGAGGGCCAGGGAGGGCGACTCGCGGGTGGCGCGGCAGATGTCGACGACGTAGGCGGTGATCTCGGGGGAGACAGCGGTCTTGGCGACGGCCGCGCGGGCGGCTTCGAGGTCGGCGGGGCCGGCGACGGGGCGTACGCCGGCGGCGCGCAGGTCGCGCGGGTCGAAGCCCTCGGCGTGGCGGGTGAGGACGTCGATCTCGTCCTGGCGGGACGGCAGCGGGATCGTCAGCTTGAGGAGGAAACGGTCCAGCTGGGCTTCGGGGAGGGGGTAGGTGCCCTCGTACTCGACAGGGTTCTGCGTCGCGGCGACGAGGAACGGCTCCGGGAGGGGGCGGGGGGTGCCGTCGACGGTGACCTGCCGTTCCTCCATGGCCTCCAGGAGGGAGGACTGGGTCTTCGGCGGGGTGCGGTTGATCTCGTCGGCGAGCAGGAGGTTGGTGAAGACCGGGCCGGGCTGGAAGGAGAACTCGGCGGTGCGGGTGTCGTAGACGAGGGAGCCGGTGACGTCGCTCGGCATGAGGTCGGGGGTGAACTGGACGCGCTTGGTGTCGAGTTCGAGGGCGGACGCGAGGGCCCGGACGAGCAGGGTCTTGGCGACGCCGGGGACGCCTTCGAGGAGGACGTGGCCGCGGCACAGGAGCGCGACGACGAGGCCGGTCACGGCGGGGTCCTGGCCGACCACGGCTTTGGCGATCTCGGCGCGCAGGGCCTCCAGGGAGGTGCGGGCGGTGCCCTGGTCCCCGGTGCTCCCGGCGTTGTCAGTGGTCGGGTCCATCATGGACGGCGTACCTCTCTTTCGAGGGTGTCGAGTTGGTCGGCGAGGGAGACGAGTGCCGCGTCGTCGCCGGGCGGCGGGCCGAAGAGGAGCGTGTGCAGGGTCTGTCCGTCCCCGTGCCGGCGCAGGTGGGCGGAGAGTGCGGGGAGCAGTGCCTCGGGCGCGTGCGCCTGGGTGAGGGGGACACCTACGAGGGGGGCGAGGCGGATGCGTGTGGTGGAGCGAAGAGCGGTGGCCGCGCGGTCGCGTGCGTTCGCCTTGCGGTAGAGGCGGGCCCGGCCTTCGACGGTCTCGGAGGCGCGGATCGCGACGGGGAGTTTCTCGGGGACCAAGGGGCCGAGCCGACGTGCCCGCCACAGGGCGGCGACGGCCGCGGCGATGAAGAGCTGCAGGGTGCCCCAGAGCCAGCCCGAGGGGAGCAGGTCGAAGAAGCTGCGCCGGTCGTCCGGGTCGGCGGCCGAGGTGTCGGAGAGGGTGGGGAGGTACCAGACCAGATGGGGGCGGGAGCCGAGGAGTTGGAGGGCGAGCGAGGCGTTGCCCTGCTCGTCGAGGCGGTCGTTGAAGAGGATGTCGGGCGCGCCGATGACGACGGTGTCGCCGGTGCCGGCGCCGTCATTCTCCGGGATGCGCAGGAGGGTGGCGAGGCGGTTGCTGGGGTAGCACTCGTCGGCGTCGAGGTGGGTGGTGGTGTAGCGGATGCCGCCGGTGTCGGCGGTGCCGGCCCGGCGGGCGGCGGGCAGCGCGCAGTCGGGGGAGAGCGTGGAGTCGAGGCTGTTCGCGGGGTCCGCGGTGACGCCGGGGGCGAGCCGTTCGACGGACGGGCTGCCGGGCGCGACGAGGAGGGTGCGGCCTCCGGTGTCGGCGGTCGCCGTGCGCAGTGCCCTCTGCTGGGCGGGGGTGAGCAGGTCGGGGGCGGCGACGAGGAGGGTGGTGTCGGCGTCGGCGGCGGCGCGGGCCCCGTCGAGGGTGGTGACGACGGTCGTGTCCACCCCGCGGTCGGCGAGGAGTTCGGCGACGGCCCTGCTGCCCTGGCGGTCGGCGGAGCGGGGGTCGAGGGTGCCGTGCCGGGCGTCGGAGCGGATCACGGCGATCGCGACGGCCGCAGCGAGGAGGAGGACGACGCCGAGGGCGATGCCCCGCGTGCGGGTCCACACATGGCGGGCGGTGGGCGAGGCCGAGGTGGACGGGTGCGTGGCCTCGGTCGTCATCCGGCGGCTCCCTGGTGGTCCTGGGGGCCCGTGCCGGAGGCCTGGGCGGCGAGCTGCGGCTTGGTGTTCTCCAGGTCGCGGTCGAGGGTCGCCAGGTTCTGGTACGTCTGCCGGGTCGCGGTCCGCCCGCCGTATGCGACGTCGTCGAAGGCGTGGGCGGCGGCCCGCAGCCGGTCGGCGTGGGAGGGCAGGGGGCGGCCGGCGTCGGCGGCGGCCTCGTCGGCGGTGCGGCCGGGGCGGACGTCGAGGAGGGCGCGTTCCTCCAGGGCGCGGACGATGGCGCGCATGCGTTCCTGGACGGCTCGGTTCCAGTGGCCCTGGGCGGCGTGGGCCTCGGCGGCGGAGCGGTGGTCGGCGGCGCTGCGGGGGCGGTCGTCGAACAGGGCGGCGGACGAGACGGGTTCGCGGCGCGGGGTGCCCAGGCGCCACCAGAGGAGGCCGATCACGGCGAGGACGACGAGGATGACGACGACCAGGCCGAGCGGGCCGCCGGGGGTGGCGGTCGCGGCGCCGTCGAACAGGTCCTCGACCCAGTCCCAGAAGGTGTCCAGCGCGCGCTGGAACCAGCTGGGGTCGTCCTCGTGGTACATGCTCTTGGACAGCTCGCGCCGGGCCGCCTCCCGGGCGGGGTCGCGCGGCGTGGTCAGCGGCGGCGCGTCGTCCGAGGCCGCCGCCGACGCGCGTACGGCGGTGTCACCGGCGCGCGCGAGGGCGCGTGCGGCTGCTCCCGGCAACCCCGGTACCGCTGTGAGAACTCCCCCCGTCGGACTCACCGATTCAGCTCCCCGGGGTGCCGGTGCCGGAGCTCTGGACGCCGGCCGCGCGGGCCAGTTCGAGGTCGAGTGCCTCGCGGCGGATGCGCTGGTCGATGTAGAGCAGCACGGTCACGCCGGCCGTGATGGGCAGGGTGATCATGGAGCCGATCACCGAGCCCACCCCGCTGACGATGAGGAACGTCCAGCCGAACTCGGTGGTGCCGTCGAGGATGCCGGCGGCGCCCTGGCCGCTGACCGCGCCCGCCAGGAACGTGAAGGGGATGACGACGATCGCCGCGACGACGTTCGCGATGATCATGGCGAGGAGCTGGATGCCGAACACCCGCCACCAGGCGCCCTTGACCAGCTTGGCGGAGCGGCTCAGCGCCTTCCTGATGCCCTGCTTCTCCAGCATCAGCGCGGGGGAGGCGAGGGAGAAGCGGAACCACAGCCACAGCGCGACGACGAAGCCGCCGATCGATCCGAGGACGACGAGGGCGAAGCCCGCTTCCCCGGCGCCCGAGGCGGCCAGGACGATGCCCGGGACGGCGCCCGCGAAGGCGACGCCCGCGGTCATGAGGAGCAGCAGGAACAGCAGGCCGAACAGGCGCGGCACCTGCGCGCGGGCGTCACGCCACGCCTCGCCGGTGCTGACCGGCTTGCCGAGCACGGCGCGGCTGGTGACGGTCGTCAGCAGGGCGGTGGCGATGACCGTGCCGATCGCCGAGATCAGGAAGATCACGCCGGAGTTGAGCAGCGAGTCGCCCATGGCGCGGGTGAGCTCGTCGAGGGTGGCGCTCGGGTCGTCGAGGGCGTCGGTGTTGACGCGCTCGTCCAGGAGGAAGCCCTGGACGAGGATGACGAGGATCTCCGTCACGACGGCGACGGTGAGGGAGATGCCGAGGACCGTGCGCCAGTGGGCGCGCATGGTGGAGACGGCGCCGTCGAGGATCTCGCCGACGCCCAGGGGGCGCAGCGGGATCACGCCGGGCTTGGCGGCCGGCGGGGGTCCGCCCCAGCCACCGCCCCAGCCGCCGTATCCGCCGGGCGGCCCGTAGCCCTGGGGGGCGCCGCCCCAGCCGCCGGGCGCGCCGGGGCCGGCCGGGGGCCTGGCGCCCCAGCCCGGGCCGGGCGGTGGGGGCGGGGCCTGGCCGGGGGCCTGGGTGCCGGTGGGCGCGGACCACTGGCCCGCCGGGGGCTGCTCCTTGGACCACTTCGGGCCGGGGGCCTGCTGGTCCGCCGGTGGCTGCTGCGCGGAGTCGGCGCTGTCCGAGGGCTCGGCGGGACCGGACGCGCCGGGTTCCTGCCCGTCGGACGGGGCGGATCCGGGCGAGGCCCAGCCCGGAGTGTCGTTCATCGTCGCTCCTTCACGGTGCCCGTCCGCGGTCGCGGCGGCAGTTCGGCAGCCATCGTGCCATGGGGGCACCGGGGAGGTACCCGCCGAGGTATGGCCTGCTTCCCTTCAATGGTCCGCCGGATGCGGGGCAGACTGACGGCATGGCTGATCAGTACGCGCATTCCGGTGAGGACGACAGGCCGGCCGAGATACCGGCGATCCGGTGGGACGAGCCGCCCGAGGGTCCGGTGGTGGTCCTGCTGGACCAGACGAAACTGCCCGCGGAGGAGGTCGAGCTGGTGTGCACGGACGCCTCCGTGCTGGTGGAGGCGATCCGTTCGCTGGCCGTGCGCGGGGCGCCGCTGCTCGGGATCGCCGGGGCGTACGGGGTCGCGCTCGCCGCCGCGCGCGGGTTCGACGTGGACGCCGCGGCCGACGAGCTGGCGGGTGCCCGTCCGACCGCGGTGAACCTGGCGCTCGGGGTGCGCAGGGCGCGGGACGCCTACCGTGCCGAGCTCGCCGCGGGCGGGGACGCTGAGCGGGCGGCGTCGGCGGCGCTCGGGGCGGCGCGGGCGCTGCACGCGGAGGACGCCGAGGCGAGCGCCAGGATGGCCGAGCGGGGACTGGCCCTGCTGGACGAGCTGCTGCCCGGCGGTGGGCACCGCATCCTCACGCACTGCAACACCGGGGCGCTGGTGTCGGGTGGTGAGGGGACCGCGTTCGCGGTGGCGCTCGCCGCACACCGGGCGGGGCGGCTGAGGCGGCTGTGGGTGGACGAGACGCGGCCGCTGCTGCAGGGGGCGCGGCTGACGGCGTACGAGGCGGCGCGCACCGGGATGGGGTACACGCTGCTGACGGACAACGCGGCGGGTTCGCTGTTCGCGGCCGGTGAGGTGGACGCGGTGCTGATCGGGGCGGACCGGATCGCGGCCGACGGCTCGGTGGCGAACAAGGTCGGGAGCTATCCGCTCGCGGTGCTGGCGCGCTACCACCATGTGCCGTTCATCGTGGTGGCGCCGCTGACGACGGTCGATCCGGCGACGCCGGACGGGGCGTCCATCGAGGTGGAGCAGCGTGCCGGGTCCGAGGTGACGGAGCTCGCGGTGCCGCAGGCGCCGGTCGTGGGCGGGCCGGGCAGCGGTATCCCCGTCGCGCCGCTGGGGACGCAGGCGTACAACCCGGCTTTCGACGTGACGCCGCCCGAGCTGATCACGGCGATCGTGACGGAGGAGGGCACCGCGTCTCCTGTGACGGCAGAGGCGCTGGCCCAGCTGTGCGCGAGGGCGGGGGCGACGGCGCGAACGGCATGATCCAGCCGCGGTGACAGGGTGGGCAGAGGGGGTCAAACCCCTCCAAAGGTGACGCACTGTGTGGGGGACGAGGGCAGACAGTGCGGATGACCTACGACTAAGGTCGCTGGTCGGTGACCTATCTCACCACTGCCTTCGCCACCGTTATGAGAATGGGATGATGTCGTTTATGAAGGGACGAGTCCTTGTCGTCGACGACGACACCGCACTGGCCGAGATGCTCGGCATTGTGCTGCGTGGTGAAGGTTTTGAGCCGTCTTTCGTAGCCGACGGCGACAAGGCGCTGGCCGCATTTCGCGAGACCAAGCCCGATCTGGTGCTGCTCGATCTGATGCTTCCCGGCCGGGACGGCATCGAGGTCTGCCGCCTGATCCGGGCGGAGTCCGGCGTGCCGATCGTGATGCTGACGGCGAAGAGCGACACGGTCGACGTGGTCGTCGGCCTGGAGTCCGGCGCCGACGACTACATCGTGAAGCCGTTCAAGCCGAAGGAGCTCGTCGCCCGCATCCGGGCGCGGCTGCGGAGGTCGGAGGAGCCGGCGCCGGAGCAGCTCGCCATCGGCGACCTGGTCATCGACGTGGCCGGGCACTCGGTGAAGCGGGAGGGGCAGTCCATCGCGCTGACGCCGCTGGAGTTCGACCTGCTGGTCGCGCTGGCCCGCAAGCCGTGGCAGGTGTTCACGCGCGAGGTGCTGCTCGAGCAGGTCTGGGGCTACCGGCACGCGGCCGACACCCGGCTGGTCAACGTCCACGTCCAGCGACTGCGTTCCAAGGTCGAGAAGGACCCCGAGCGCCCGGAGATCGTCGTGACCGTCCGTGGCGTCGGATACAAGGCAGGGCCGAGCTGACATGTCCCAGGACAGTGCCGCTACGGCCCCCGGTCGGACCGGGACCCGTCGGGAGCGGCCTGTCGGCCGGAAGACGGCGGGTTCCCGCTGGGGGCGGTTTCTGGAAGGCGGGCTGCTGCAAGGAGGGGTCCAGGGCAGCCCGGTCCTCCGTCTGCTGCTGCGCTGGGTGCGCCGGCCGTTGCTGCCGGTCATGCGGCTGTGGCGGCGCAACATCCAGCTCAGGGTCGTCGTCTCGACCCTGGTGATGTCGCTGGGCGTCGTCCTGCTGCTGGGGTTCGTCGTCATCGGGCAGGTCCGCAACGGCCTGCTCGACGCCAAGGTCAAAGCCTCGCAGAGCCAGGCGACCGGCGGGTTCGCGGCGGCCAAGCAGCGGGCCGACGAGTCCGCCGCGGGCTCCGCCGACGACGGTGCCCCGACGGACGAGCGGTCCCGGCAGAACGTCATCCAGTGGATGAGCGACACCGTCTCCTCGCTCTCCAGCGGTGGTCAGGGCGCCTTCGAGGTCGTGACGCTCCCCGCCGCCGCGGGCAGTGAGACCGGAGGGCGCGGCCGGCGTGCCTCCGGCGGCGTCGACCCGACCGCGAGCGTGCCCGAGGCGCTGCGGGAGCGGATCGACGGCACCACCGGCGTCTTCCAGAGCTACACCCGGATCGTCTACCAGCCGAGCGCCCACAAGGAGTCCCAGCCGGGCCTCGTGATCGGCAAGCAGGTCAGCGACCCCAACGGTGACCAGTACCAGCTCTACTACCTCTTCCCGCTCACGCAGGAGGAGAAGTCGCTCAGCCTGGTCAAGACGACGCTCGCGACCGCCGGGCTGTTCGTCGTCGTCCTCCTCGGCGCCATCGCGTGGCTCGTGGTGCGCCAGGTCGTCACCCCCGTCCGCATGGCGGCGGGCATCGCCGAGCGGCTGTCGGCCGGGCGGCTCCAGGAACGGATGAAGGTCACCGGCGAGGACGACATCGCCCGCCTGGGTGAGGCCTTCAACAAGATGGCGCAGAACCTCCAGGTGAAGATCCAGCAGCTGGAGGACCTGTCGCGGATGCAGCGCCGGTTCGTCTCCGACGTGTCGCACGAGCTGCGCACCCCGCTGACGACCGTCCGCATGGCCGCCGACGTCATCCATGAGGCGCGCGAGGACTTCGATCCGGTGACCGCGCGGTCCGCGGAGCTGCTGGCGGACCAGCTGGACCGGTTCGAGTCGCTGCTCGCCGACCTGCTGGAGATCAGCCGCTTCGACGCCGGTGCCGCCGCGCTGGAGGCCGAGCCGATCGACCTGCGGGAGGTCGTGCGGCGCGTCGTCAGCGGCGCGGAGCCGCTCGCCGAGCGCAAGGGCACCCGGATACGGGTGGCCGGGGACCAGCAGCCCGTCGTCGCCGAGGCGGACGCCCGCCGGGTGGAGCGCGTACTGCGCAACCTCGTGGTCAACGCCGTCGAGCACGGCGAGGGCCGGGACGTCGTGGTCAAGCTGGCCTCGGCCGGCGGAGCGGTCGCGGTCGCGGTCCGCGACTACGGCGTCGGGCTCAAGCCCGGCGAGGCGACCCGCGTGTTCAGCCGTTTCTGGCGGGCCGACCCGGCCCGCGCGCGGACCACGGGCGGTACCGGTCTCGGCCTGTCCATCGCGCTGGAGGACGCACGGCTGCACGGCGGCTGGCTCCAGGCATGGGGTGAGCCGGGCGGCGGTTCGCAGTTCCGGCTGACGCTGCCGCGTACGGCCGACGAGCCGCTGCGGGGCTCGCCGATACCCCTGGAACCGAAGGACTCGCGGCGCAACCGCGGCCTGGACGACGCCGGTCTGCCCTCCGGAGGCAAGTCGGCGACCGTGCCGGCCCAGCCGCAGGGCGAGCAGGGAGCGCTGCGGCCCGGGCGCGACCCGATCGCGTCGCGGCAGAGCGCGGCGCCCAAGGCCGACCCGACGGCGTTGCCCGGCAACGGGGCCCGGGTGGTGCCCCGGCCCGCGTCGGGCACACGGCGGCTGGAGGACACCATCGGTGAGCAGCCCGGCGAGAAGGACGTGCCGGGCGAGGGGGCCGGGAAGGCCGAGGAGCGGGACAAGCAGGGGGAGACGACTCGTGGGCGCTGACCGCAAGCGGGCCGTCCGGCGGCACGGACCGGGACGCACGGCGGCCTTCGCGGCCTGCGGCACCGTCCTGCTGGCCGGGTGCGCCTCGATGCCTGACAACGGTGATCTGCGCGGGGTGGAGTCCACACCGCGGCAGGAGGCCCAGGTGCGGGTCTTCGCCGTGCCGCCGCACGAGGACGCGTCGTACTCCGAGATCGTCACGGGCTTCCTGGAGGCGCTGACCAGCGACGACCCGGACTACGAGATAGCCCGCAAGTACCTGACCCCGCAGGCGTCGGCCAAGTGGCACCCGCTGCGGTCCACGACCGTGCTCGCCGACGGCCCCGGCGCCCAGCCCGACCGGGTCAGCCGGGAGGAGACGGACAGCCTGTCGTACACGCTGACCGGCACCCGCGTCGCCACAGTGGACGCGGAGCAGTCGTACGCGCCCGCCGACGGCGACTACCGCGAGAGCATGCATCTCACCCGCGACAAGAAGACCCGTCAGTGGCGCATCGACGTGCCGCCGCGCGGGGTCGTCATGGGCCGGTCGGACTTCCAGCGCAACTACCTGTCGGTCGACCGCTACTACTTCGCCACGGGCACCAGTGCCGGGACGGCCCCGCACACGGCGGCCGTCGCCGACCCCGTCTACGTGCGCAGGAACGTCGACCCGGTGACCGAGGCGGTGCGCTCGCTGCTGCGCGGCCCCACGCGCTGGCTCGACCCGGTGGTCCGCTCCAGCTTCCCGACCGGCACGGCGCTGCGGAACGCCTCGGAGTCGCTGACCCCGGACGACCAGAACAAGCTGACGGTGCCGCTGAACGGCAGGGCGGCGCGGGTCGGCGTGGACAAGTGCCAGGAGATGGCCGCCCAGCTGCTGTTCACCCTGCAGAACCTCACCCCCACCATGGACGAGGTCGAACTGCGCGCGGGCGACCGGCAGTTGTGCCACCTCACCGCGGAGGACGCCGAGGAGATCGCCGTGCGCGGCTCGGTGAAGCGCGCCGACTATCTGTACTTCCTCAACGACAAGCACCGGCTGGTACGGCTGGCGGCGGCGACCGCCGACACCGAGCCCACCCCGGTGCCGGGAGCCCTCGGGGAGGACGTGCAGCTGGGGTCGGCGGCCGTCGCGCGCGACGAGGACATGGCCGCCGGGGTCGGACTCGACGGCAAGAACCTGTACGTCGGGGCGCTGGTGTCGGGCGGCCCGCTCGGGGAACCGGAGCTGACCAGCGCCGGTCCGTCCGCCGGGAAGCGGCTGTCGGCGCCCAGTTGGGACGCGCAGGGCGACCTGTGGGTGGCCGACCGAGACCCCGGCAAGCCGCGCCTGCTGCTGCTGAGGAAGGGCGTCGACGACCCGGTCGAGGTGAAGACCCCGCCCGGCCTCGAGGGCCGGATCGAGTCGGTCCGTGTGGCCGCCGACGGTGTGCGCATCGCGCTCGTCGTGAAGGACGGCGAGAAGTCCTCCCTGCTCATCGGGCGGATCGAGCGGGGCGACGACGGGGCAGGCGACGGTTCCGGGGTCTCCGTGCACGAACTGCGCTCCGCCACGCCCGAGTTGGAGGAGGTCACGGCCATGTCGTGGGCCGGGGACAGCCGGCTCGTCGTGGTCGGCCGCGAGAAGGGCGGCGTGCAGACGATGCGGTACGTGCAGGTGGACGGCTCCACGCCGGAGGGGCCCGCGCCGGCGGCCCTCAGCGGCGTCAAGGAGATCACCGCGTCCGAGGACGCGCGGCTGCCGCTGGTCGGGTACTCGGAGGACGGGATCGTACGGCTGCAGTCCGGGACGCAGTGGCAGAAGGTCACCGCGGACGGGACGGCGCCGGTCTATCCGGGCTGAGCCGCCGCGTGCCCCGCTCGGTTTTCCGGGCGGGCGGCGGGGCAGGGGACCGGTGCGGTGTTTTGAGTTCGGGGCGGTGGCTTTCGCCCCGGGCGGATTGGTCGCGTCCCCAGCCGGTTTTCGGAGGCGCGTCCCCGGGTGTTTCCCGCGGCGCGCTCCGGCGGGTTGCCAATTCCGATTCGGTGTGGGGTGAACGGAATTCGGGTCGGGCCGGTGGAAACCGGTTCCGGAAGGAGCCCTTGTTTTTCCACAGGCCGTTATCCACAGGGGTGGCCGGTCGCTGCCCGCCTTGGCAGAGTGGAGGCCATGCGGGGGTGGTGGCAGGACCTCACGGATCTGGTGCTGCCGGCCGAGTGCGGAGGCTGTGGGAAGCCTCGTACGGTGCTCTGCCCGGAGTGCCGTGCCGTCCTGACCGGGACCGCGCCGAGCCGGGTGCGACCGGTGCCGGAGCCGCCCGGACTGCCGGACGTGCACGCGGCGGCCCGGTACACCGACGAGGTCCGGGCGATGCTGCTGGCCCACAAGGAACGCGGCGCGCTGGCTCTGGCGGCACCGCTCGGAGCGGCGCTGGCGCGGGCCGTGCGGGCGGGGCTGTGCGAGAGCCAGGACGCCGACGGTCCGGGGGCGTCCGTCCGCGCCGGCGGGGACGGTTCCGTGCTGCTCGTGCCCGTCCCGTCCGCGCGGGCGGCGGTGCGGGCGCGGGGACACGATCCGGTGCGCCGGATCGCGCTCGCGGCGGCGGGTGCGCTGCGGCGGACCGGGACGCCGGCGCGGGTGGCCGCCGTCCTGCGGCAGGCGCGCGGGGTGGCCGACCAGACAGGGCTCAGCTCCCGGCAGCGGCTGGTCAATCTCGCAGGCGCGCTCTCCGTCGTCCCCGGCGGCGGGCGGCTGCTCGCCGGTGGCGGGACCGTGGTGCTCGTGGACGACCTCATGACGACGGGGGCGTCCCTGGCGGAGGCGGCGCGTGCCGTCCGGGAGGCGGTGGTGGCCGGGCCGGTGGGCGGCGACCTGGGAATCCGCGTGGCCGGCGGCGGCTCCGGCCGAACGGAGGTCGGCTCGCGCGCGTATGGAGGAGGGAGCGAGGGCAACGGGGAGGTCGGTGAAGCGTCCACGGCTGTGTATCGCGTGGGAAGCCGGGAAGGCAGAGGGGAAGACAGTGCTGGATCGACGGAGGGTGCGGTGCGGCGAACACGAGTCACGCCGGGAATCGACGGCCGCGGACGGGCCGGTTCCACGATCCGCGCAGCGGTGATCGCCGCCGCCGCTGATTCTTTCGAAATAAACCGGAACTGACAGGGAAGTTGCATCGTTGCAGGTGACGCGAGGATCAATTCACCTGAACGGAGGTACACCGTAGTAGAGGGTGACGACATCCCTCCGGGCGAGATATGTTCGGTTGTGAGGGAAAGCCGCAGGCCATCCCCGCAGTATCCGAATGCCGTGCCGTGGGTTTTCAACCATCACCCTCGGCCATGGGGTGGAGATCTTGCCCATGGGGGAGGAGGAGGTGGAAGTCGCCGAGTCCGAGGTTCCGGGGCCTACCGGAGCCTGGTGCAAAAGGGAGATGCTCCGCCGTCGGAGCGGAGCGATCCGGGAACGGAGTTCTGCGTGGACATCGTCGTCAAGGGCCGCAAGACCGAGGTGCCCGAGCGGTTCCGCAAGCACGTGGCCGAGAAGCTGAAGCTGGAGAAGATCCAGAGGCTCGATGCCAAGGTGATCAGCCTCGACGTCGAGGTGTCCAAGGAGCCCAACCCGCGACAGGCCGACCGCTGCGACCGGGTGGAGATCACCCTGCGTTCCCGCGGTCCGGTGATCCGGGCGGAGGCAGCGGCCAGCGACCCGTACGCGGCGCTCGACCTCGCGGCGGAGAAACTGGACGCCCGGTTGCGCAAGCAGCACGACAAGCGGTTCTCGCGCCGGGGCGCACGCCGGATCACGGCGGCCGAGGTGCCCGACCATGTCCCCGGTGCCGCCACGCTGAACGGCAACGGGCAGACCTTCGAGACCGAAGAGCCGGACGCGATTCCCACCAAGAAGATCGGCTCGCTCGAGGTGAAGGGCGAAGGCCCGCTCGTCGTGCGCGAGAAGACGCACGTCGCCTCCCCGATGACTCTCGACCAGGCTCTCTACGAGATGGAGCTGGTCGGGCACGACTTCTATCTGTTCGTCGACTCCGAGACGAAGGAACCGAGCGTCGTCTACCGGCGCCACGCCTACGACTACGGCGTCATCCATCTGAGCACGGACCCGATGGTCACCGAGGCGCAAGCACCAGCGGCCGGTGGCACGCTGGGCGGCTGACCCACCCGGCCGACGGCTGAGCGGTGCCCCTGGAGCGCGTGTGCGCCCCCAGGGGCACCGGTGTGCGACCACTTCGCGCCCCGCACGTCACCGCACTGTCGGCCAGGCATGGAATCATGACCGGACGGCCCAACCGATGGGCCACTGCCTTGGGTTGGCGATGGCATGCGACCAGCCACAGCCTCAGGGGGAGGAACCATGACGGACAGCTTCGGACCGATGCGGGACGAGGACGCCGACGGTCATGTCGTCGGCGCGGACCCGGACGCGGGCTCTCCGCGCAAGGAGCCGATCAGAGTCCTCGTCGTGGACGACCACGCCCTGTTCCGCCGTGGACTGGAGATCGTGCTCGCCGCCGAGGAGGACATCCAGGTGGTGGGGGAGGCGGGCGACGGCGCCGAGGCCGTCGACAAGGCCGCCGACCTGCTGCCCGACATCGTGCTGATGGACGTCCGCATGCCCCGGCGGGGCGGCATCGAGGCCTGCACCTCCATCAAGGAGGTGGCCCCCAGCGCGAAGATCATCATGCTGACGATCAGCGACGAGGAGGCCGACCTCTACGACGCCATCAAGGCGGGCGCGACCGGCTACCTCCTCAAGGAGATCTCCACGGACGAGGTCGCCACCGCCATCCGCGCGGTGGCCGACGGGCAGTCCCAGATCAGCCCGTCCATGGCGTCGAAGCTGCTCACCGAGTTCAAGTCGATGATCCAGCGGACGGACGAGCGCCGGCTCGTGCCCGCGCCTCGGCTCACCGACCGGGAGCTGGAGGTGCTCAAGCTCGTCGCCACCGGGATGAACAACCGGGACATCGCCAAGGAGTTGTTCATCTCGGAGAACACCGTGAAGAACCACGTGCGCAACATCCTGGAGAAGCTGCAGCTGCACTCCCGGATGGAGGCCGTGGTGTACGCGATGCGCGAGAAGATCCTCGAGATCCGCTGACCCGGGCGACCGGCGGCCTCCCGGCTCACGCCATCAGGAGGGCGAGCTCCCTGGCGAGCGGTTCGCGCAGCTCCGGGGTGTCCACCCGCTCCACCCGCGCGTCCGTGCAGCCGACCCAGCCCGCCGCCTCGACCAGCGCCTGCGCCACCGCCGGAACCGCCTTCGGGCCCGCCAGCGAGACCTGCTTCGCCACCAGGGTGCGGCCCTCCCGGGCCGGATCGACCCGGCCGACCAGACGGCCGCCGGCCAAAACCGGCATGGCGAAGTACCCGTGGACGCGCTTCTGGCGGGGGACGTACGCCTCCAGACGGTGGGTGAAGCCGAAGATCCGCTCCGTGCGCGCCCGCTCCCAGATCAGCGAGTCGAACGGCGACAGCAGCGTCGTACGGTGACGGCCGCGCGGCGGTGTGCCGAGCGCCGCCGGGTCCGCCCAGGCCGGTTTGGCCCAGCCCTCCACCGTCACCGGCACCAGCCCCGAGTCGGCGATCACGGCGTCGACCTGCTCGCCCTTCAGCCGGTGGTAGTCGGCGATGTCCGCCCGTGTGCCCACCCCGAGCGCCTGACCGGCCAGGCCGACCAGTCGCCGCACGCACTCGGTGTCGTCCAGGTCGTCATGCAGCAGGGACCCGGGGATGGCGCGCTCGGCCAGGTCGTACAGACGCTTCCAGCCGCGGCGCTCGACGCAGACCACCTCGCCGTACATCAGGGCGCGCTCGACGGCGACCTTCGCGCCCGACCAGTCCCACCACTCGCTGGTGCGCTTGGCGCCGCCCAGCTCGGTCGCGGTCAGCGGGCCCTCCGCGCGCAGCTGCTTGATCACCTGGTCGTAGGCGCCCTCGGGGAGTTCGTGATGCCACTGCGGGCGGGCGCGGTAGGCGCGGCGGCGGAACGCGAAGTGCGGCCACTCCTCCACGGGCAGGATGCACGCGGCGTGCGACCAGTACTCGAAGGCGTGCGTGTCGGTCCAGTAGGCGGCCTCGACCGTCTTGCGGCCGACCGCGCCCAGGCGGGCGTACGGGACGAGCTCATGGCTGCGGGCCAGCACGGAGATCGTGTCGAGCTGGACCGCGCCGAGGTGCCGCAGGACGCCGCGGACGCCGCCCCGGCGGTCGGGGGCGCCGAGGAAGCCCTGCGCGCGCAGCACGATGCGACGGGCCTCGTCGGCCGAGAGGTGGAGGGTGGGGCGCGGGGTCGTCATGGTCCGCACCTTAGGACGTGGCACTGACACTCGGGCGTGAACTGCGGCTTCGTCCAAGGCGGCCTCGTCGCGGCTACGACGACGGCCGCCGCGCGGGCAGATAGGGGGCCGCGGACGGCAGGCCCAGGTCGGACGGGAGCAGGGAGCCCACCCAGCAGTCGCGGCGCACGCCCTGGTGGATCAGGGCGGAGCGCAGGGTGCCCTCGACGGTGAACCCGGCGCGCTCGGCGACCGCGCGGGAGGGCCCGTTGCCCGCCTCGGCGCGCCACTCGACACGGTCCACGAGCAGGTCGGAGAAGGCCCAGCGGGACACGGCGAGCACCGCCTCGGTGACGTAGCCGTAGCCGCGGTGCTCCTTGGTGCCCCAGTAGCCGATCTCGGCGGAGCTCATGGAACGCATCGTGAGGCCGATCATGCCCACCAGGTCCCCGTCGCGGGGGAGGAACAGCCCCCAGGTGAACATCGAGCCGTTCCGCCAGCCCTCCGGGACCAGTTCGTGCGTGAAGCTGTGGGCGTGCTCGCGCAGATAAGGGGACGGGATGGTGGTCCAGCGCTGGATGTCGGGATCCTGGGCGGCCTCGTACACGGCATCGGTGTCGCCCGGGCCGACGGTGCGCAGCAGAAGGCGGCCGGTGGTGAGCGTGACGGGTTCCATCGGCCGATTCTCCTCAAGGGCGCCCGCGGCGCGCCAGCCGATATGCGGCGAAGGGGCGGAACACGGCAGCGGGGAGTGAGCACGCGACCGCGTTCGGCACAATTCGTCGGCGGAACGCGGCACCATCCGCCACCCCCGGCCGTTGTCCCTTTGACGGACATTTGAAGGAGCGGTGGCCCGGCGCCCCCGGCAGGCTCCCGGCGCGGCGGGGTCCTCGCATACGATGGCCGTTGCTCAGTCACGTCAGAAGGAAAACCGACCGTCCCAGGCCCGACCGGCAAGGAGACCAACCCCCGTGTCCGTCCTCTCGAAGATCATGCGTGCAGGCGAAGGCAAGATCCTGCGCAAGCTGCACCGCATCGCGGACCAGGTCAACTCCATCGAAGAGGACTTCGTCGACCTCTCCGACGCCGAGCTGCGGGCCCTCACCGATGAGTACAAGCAGCGCTACGCCGACGGCGAGACGCTGGACGATCTGCTGCCCGAGGCCTTCGCCACCGTGCGCGAGGCGGCCAAGCGCGTCCTGGGCCAGCGTCACTACGACGTGCAGATCATGGGTGGCGCGGCGCTCCACCTCGGCTACGTGGCCGAGATGAAGACCGGTGAGGGCAAGACGCTCGTCGGCACGCTCCCCGCGTACCTGAACGCGCTGTCCGGCGAGGGCGTCCACCTCATCACGGTCAACGACTACCTGGCCGAGCGCGACTCCGAGATGATGGGCCGCGTCCACAAGTTCCTGGGCCTGAGCGTCGGCTGCATCCTCGCCAACATGACGCCGGCCCAGCGCCGTGAGCAGTACGCCTGCGACATCACCTACGGCACGAACAACGAGTTCGGCTTCGACTACCTCCGCGACAACATGGCGTGGTCGAAGGACGAGCTGGTCCAGCGCGGCCACAACTTCGCCATCGTCGACGAGGTCGACTCCATCCTCATCGACGAGGCCCGTACGCCGCTCATCATCTCCGGCCCGGCCGACCAGGCCACCAAGTGGTACGGCGACTTCGCCAAGCTGGTCACGCGCCTCAAGCGCGGCGAGCCCGGCAACCCGCTCAAGGGCCTCGAGGAGACCGGCGACTACGACGTCGACGAGAAGAAGCGCACCGTCGCCATCCACGAGTCGGGCGTCGCCAAGGTCGAGGACTGGCTGGGCATCGACAACCTCTACGAGTCGGTCAACACCCCTCTGGTGGGCTACCTGAACAACGCCATCAAGGCGAAGGAGCTCTTCAAGAAGGACAAGGACTACGTCATCATCGACGACGAGGTCATGATCGTCGACGAGCACACCGGACGTATCCTCGCCGGCCGCCGTTACAACGAGGGCATGCACCAGGCCATCGAGGCCAAGGAGGGCGTGCCGATCAAGGACGAGAACCAGACCCTCGCCACGATCACCCTCCAGAACTTCTTCCGCCTCTACAAGCGGCACGACCACAGCGGCAAGGAGATGCCGGGCCTGTCCGGCATGACCGGTACGGCGATGACCGAGGCCGCCGAGTTCCACCAGATCTACAAGCTCGGCGTGGTGCCCATCCCGACGAACCGGCCGATGGTCCGCAAGGACCAGTCCGACCTGATCTACCGCACCGAGGTCGCGAAGTTCGAGGCGGTCGTCGACGACATCGTCGAGAAGCACGAGAAGGGCCAGCCGATCCTCGTCGGCACGACGTCGGTCGAGAAGTCCGAGTACCTGTCGCAGCAGCTCAGCAAGCGCGGTGTGCAGCACGAGGTGCTCAACGCCAAGCAGCACGACCGTGAGGCGATCATCGTCGCCCAGGCCGGGCGCAAGGGCGCGGTCACCGTGGCCACCAACATGGCCGGCCGTGGTACCGACATCAAGCTCGGCGGCAACCCCGAGGACCTCGCCGAGGCCGAACTGCGCCAGCGGGGCCTCGACCCCGAGGAGCACATCGAGGAGTGGGCGCACTACCTGCCGGCCGCGCTGGAGCGGGCCGAGCAGGCGGTGAAGGCCGAGAAGGAAGAGGTCGAGAAGCTCGGCGGCCTCTACGTCCTCGGCACCGAGCGGCACGAGTCGCGCCGGATCGACAACCAGCTGCGCGGTCGTTCCGGCCGTCAGGGCGACCCGGGCGAGTCCCGCTTCTACCTCTCCCTCGGTGACGACCTGATGCGCCTGTTCAAGGCCCAGATGGTCGAGCGCGTGATGTCCATGGCGAACGTGCCGGACGACGTGCCGATCGAGAACAAGATGGTCACGCGCGCGATCGCCTCCGCCCAGTCGCAGGTCGAGACGCAGAACTTCGAGACCCGTAAGAACGTCCTGAAGTACGACGAGGTCCTCAACCGCCAGCGCGAGGTCATCTACGGCGAGCGCCGCCGCGTCCTGGAGGGCGAGGACCTGCAGGAGCAGGTTCAGCACTTCATGGACGACACCATCGACGCCTACGTCGCCGCGGAGACCGCCGAGGGCTTCGCCGAGGAGTGGGACCTGGACCGGCTGTGGGGCGCCTTCAAGCAGCTCTACCCGGTGAAGGTCACCATCGAGGAGCTGGAGGAGGCGGCCGGCGACCGTGCCGGGCTCACCGCGGACTTCATCGCCGAGTCCATCAAGGACGACATCCGCGAGCAGTACCAGGCCCGTGAGGCGCAGCTCGGCTCCGAGATCATGCGGGAGCTGGAGCGCCGGGTCGTGCTGTCGGTCCTGGACCGCAAGTGGCGCGAGCACCTCTACGAGATGGACTACCTCCAGGAGGGCATCGGCCTGCGCGCGATGGCGCAGAAGGACCCGCTGGTCGAGTACCAGCGCGAGGGCTTCGACATGTTCACCGCCATGATGGAGGGCATCAAGGAGGAGTCCGTCGGCTACCTGTTCAACCTGGAGGTCCAGGTCGAGCAGCAGGTCGAGGAGGTCCCGGTCGAGGACGCCAAGCCGGTGGCGGACCTGGAGAAGCAGGACGCGGTGCCCGCGCAGGCGGGCGCGCGCCCCGAGATCCGCGCCAAGGGCCTGGAGGCGCCGCGCCGTCCGGACCGGCTGCACTACACCGCGCCCAAGGTCGACGGCGAGGGTGACATCGTCGAGGGCGACTTCGACAACGGCGACGAGCCGGTGCGGTCCGAGGCCGACGGCCTCACGCGCGCGGAGCGCCGCAAGCAGGCGCGCGGCGGGCGCCGGCGCAAGAAGTAGCCGGGACGCGCACAGACGGGCGCGACGGTCGGCAGGGCCGGGCCTCCTTCGGGAGGGCCCGGCCCTTCGCCGTGTCCGGCCCCAGGGCCGCCGGCGGGCGCGGGGCGCCGGTGTGATGCCGGGCGCTCACCACGCGCCGGGCGGCGCCTGGCTGTCGCTGCGCGTACCGCCCGGCTGCGCTGCGTGTACCGCCCGGTCGCTCGCGCTCCGTCGCCGCGGCTGCCCCGGCCCTCCGTTCAGTCGTCCGTGGAGTGAGGACCGCGAGGCCCGCCCAGTTCGACCGCTGTGCAGCGCCAGCGGAGGTCGGGGCCCTGTTCCAGGCGGAAGGCCATGGCGCGGAGCTGGTCGCCGGCGCCGATGCGCGCGAAGACCTCGACGGCGCCCGGGCGGGGCTCGAACCAGCCGAGGTCGCGGACCACCGGGCGGGTGCCCCGGGTACGCAGCGGGCCGCGTTCGGCGAGGTGGGCGAGGTCGTCGTAGGCGCGGCCCGCGGTGTGGCGGAGCATCGAGTGCACGGGGCGCTGGCCGCTCAGGACGAGGAGCAGGCGGTCGGCGAAGACGTCGGTGGGCCGGGGGTGGGGGAGTGGCCCGGCGGCACCGGCCGTTCCCCGGCTCGGTGCGGTGGCCGGGCGGCTGTCCGCGGGGCGGGTGCGGGACCGGGGCGGGGTGCCGCCGGGGGAGCCGGGGGGCCGGGCGCCCGGGGACGTCGTACGGGAGGTTCCGCCGCTCGGGGTGCGAGGTGGGGAGCCGGCGGGGCGGCGGGTGTCACGGCGGGCCGACGGGCGGCTGCCGGGGCGGTGCTGGGCGGCCCTGGTCATGACCTTGTTCATGGAGTCCCCGATCGGCGGGCCCGGCGCATACCGGGCGGTAACTTCGTGCTCGCTGATCTTGTACGGGGTCGCCCGGGGCGGCGGCAAGGAAGCGGGAGGCCGGGTCGGGGCGGTCGGAAGGTTCACCTATCAGGGTGAGAGGCGGGCGCTCGGGCCCGTGCCGGCGGGGCGGCACCGGGTGAGTCGGCGGACGGAGGTGGACGCCTGGGGAAGAGGTGACGGGGACTCGAAGGGGGACGCCCCCACGTATCCTGAAGGCCGCCTCGGACGGCGCGGAAGCGCCCGCGCGAGGTGCTGTCGAGCCACATGAGCGAGTACGAGAAAGCGGTCAGTCATGCGCGTCTACGTCCCCCTGACCCTCCCCGCTCTCGCCGAGGCGCACAGGACGGGTGATCTGGGGACCGGGCTCGTCGCGTACGCGGTCACCCCGGCGTTGCGCGAGTGGTATCTCTCCGACGACATCGAGGAGCTGGAGTACGCCGCGCTGAACCGGGCCGCCCTGGCCTCGCTGCGGCTGCTCGCGGCGGACCCCGGCGCGCGGCGCCGCCGGGTCGTGGTCGCCGTGGACGTGCCCGACAAGGCGGCCGTCGCCGACCCGGACCGCGGGCTGGACCCGTCGGCGCTGGGCGAGGTGCGGGTCGCCGGGAGCATACGGCTGGCCAAGGCCGCCGCGGTGCACGTGGACGCCGACGACGCCGAGGCGGATGTGGCGGCGGCCGCGGCGGCCCTGGAGGCGGCGGACGGCGGGGACGACGACGCCCAGTTCGTCGTGGACGGCGCGGAGGACCACGAGCTGCTCTGGTACGCCACCCAGGAGATCCCGAACCTGGTCGGACAGCCGGACTGACCTGGCCCTCTCTTGATTGTCGGTGCGGCCGGGTACGGTTTTCGACATGGGGATGCAGGCAGGGGCGCACATCGTCTGGGACTGGAACGGGACGCTGTTCCACGACAACGACGCGATCATCGGGGCGACGAACGCGGCCTTCGGGGAGCTGGGGCTCGCCCCGATCACGATGGAGCAGTACCGGGCGCTGTACTGCGTACCGGTGCCGAAGTTCTACGAGCGGCTGCTCGGACGGCTGCCGACGGACGCCGAGTGGGAGGTCATGGACGTGACCTTCCACCGGCACTACGCGGAGCACCGGGTGTCGTGCGGGCTGACCGAGGGTGTGGCGGAGCTGCTGTCGGGCTGGCGGTCGGCGGGGCGAAGCCAGTCGATCCTCAGCATGTACGTGCACGACGAGCTGGTGCCGCTGGTGCGGCGGTTCGGTATCGAGGGGCACTTCCTGCGCGTCGACGGCAGGGTCGGGCCGTCGGGGGGCAGCAAGGCCGAGCACATGGTGCGGCACATCGAGGCGCTGGCGGGCGTGGACCCGACGCGCACGGTGGTGATCGGGGACGCCGCCGACGACGCGGTGGCCGCGCTGCACGTCGGGGCGCGGGCCGTGCTCTACACCGGCGGCTCGCACAGCCGGGCGAGCCTGGAGACGGTCGGCGTGCCGGTCGTGGACACGCTCGCGGAAGCCGTCGCGGAGGCGGAGCGGCTGGCCGCCTGAGGCGGGACCGGCGCGGGCCCCGCCCCGAAGCGGTGGCCGGTCTCAGCTCACCGGCGCCTTCGCCCGCAGCACCGTCAGGAACTCGCGCATCCACGCGGAGTGGTCCGGCCAGGCGCGCGACGACACCAGGGTGCCGTCGACGACCGCCTCGGCGTCCTGGAAGGTGGCGCCCGCGGCCTGCATGTCCAGCTCCAGGGCCGGATAGGCGGTGACACGGCGGCCGCGCAGGGTGTCGACCGCGGCGGTGAGCAGGGGGCCGTGGCAGATCTGCGCGACCGGCTTGTCCGAGTCGAAGAACGACTTCAGGATCTTCCGCAGCTCCGGGTCGTTGCGCAGATACTCGGGCGCCCGGCCGCCGGGGATCACGACGGCCACGTACGCGCCGGGGTCCACCTCGGAGAAGGCGAGGTCGGCTGGCCAGGTGTAGCCGGGTTTCTCGGTGTAGGTGTCGAAGCCGGGTTCGAAGTCGTGCACGACGAACCGCAGCTTCTTACGGGTGGGCGCCGCGATGTGGACCTCGTAGCCCTCCTCGCGCAGACGCTGGTAGGGGTAGAGGACCTCCAGCGACTCCGCTGCGTCGCCGGTGACGATGAGGATCTTCGCTGTCATGCCGGGCTCCTCTCCTTGCCGGGCCGGTGGCTCCGTCCGGCCGGTCTGTGGGCAACGTGCCGCCGCGCGCGGGACGTGGCAAGACCGTGCGGCGGGGAGGCGACCGCTGTTTTCGGACACGGAGCGCGTACGGACGGCCGGATTCCGGTGCCGTCCCGCGGCTCCGGTGCCGCCGCGTCTGCTCACCAGGCTGCCCCCGGGTGCCCCGCCCCGCCAGTTACGCCCCGCCCGCCCGGTTCGCCCCTGTGCAGAACGTCAAAGTTCACCCCCCGGTTTTGTACACATACGGCTCATGACGGGCCCCCTGTGCGGGGCGATAGCCTGGGTGGCGTGATCAGCGCGATAGCTCGCGGGGGCGACGATGCCCCTGCCCCGCGCCCGGCGACCACGGAGGACATCCGTGACCGGGCGGCGCTCGCTGGTCTTCATGGGCGGGAGGGGGGCGTACGGGCCCCCGGGACACGATCGGTCCCCCGGGCCCGGGTGCCGCGGAGAGCGGCGTCACACCCCTTGGGCAGCTCAAGAATGGCTCATATACCCCCGCTCATCTCACCTCTCGGCATAGCGTCGAAGCAGACCGGACACCCCGCGTCGCGGCGTCACGCCGGAGGGGAAGAGACCGTACTTCCTTCAACGTCACGCAACGGCGCGCGACAGGAGCCAGAGGACAATGCAGACCAAGCTGGACGAAGCCAAGGCCGAGCTGCTCGAACGGGCCGCCCGGGTAGCTGAGAACAGCCCGGTCGGGGGGCACCTACCGACCGGGACCAAGGGCGAGGGCGGTTCCGGCACCCCGGACCATGACACGGTGCTCTCGTTCCTCCAGCGCTACTACCTGCACACCGCCCCGGAGGACCTGCTCGACCGCGACCCGGTCGACGTCTTCGGTGCCGCTTTCTCGCACTACCGGCTGGCCGAGAGCCGCCCGCAGGGCACGGCCAACGTCCGGGTCCACACGCCGACGGTCGAGGAGAACGGCTGGACCTGCAGCCACTCGGTCGTCGAGGTGGTCACCGACGACATGCCGTTCCTGGTGGACTCCGTCACCAACGAGCTGACCCGGCAGGGGCGGGGGATCCATCTGGTCATCCACCCCCTGGTCGTCGTCCGCCGCGATCTGACCGGCAAGCTCATCGAGGTGCTGCCCGCGGCGCCCGCCGGGGACCTGCCGCACGACACGCACATCGAGTCCTGGATCCACGTCGAGATCGACCGGGAGACGGACCGCGGCGACCTCAAGCAGATCACCGCCGACCTGCTGCGCGTCCTGTCCGACGTCCGCGAGGCCGTCGAGGACTGGAGCAAGATGCGGGACGCGGCCCTGCGCATGGCCGACGAACTGCCCCACGAGCCCCACTCCGACCTGCGCGAGCAGGAGATCGAGGAGGCCCGCGAGCTGCTGCGCTGGCTGGCCGACGACCACTTCACCTTCCTCGGCTACCGCGAGTACGAGCTGCGCGAGGACGACTCGCTGGCCGCCGTGCCGGGCACCGGCCTGGGCATACTGCGCTCGGACCCGCACCACTCCGAGAGCGACGCCCACCCCGTCAGCCCGTCCTTCGAGCGGCTGCCCGCCGACGCCCGCGCAAAGGCCCGCGAGCACAAGCTGCTCATCCTCACCAAGGCCAACAGCCGGGCCACCGTCCACCGGCCGTCGTACCTGGACTACGTCGGTGTGAAGAAGTTCGACGAGAACGGCGAGGTCGTCGGCGAGCGCCGTTTCCTGGGCCTGTTCTCCTCGGCCGCCTACACCGAGTCCGTGCGCCGCGTCCCCGTGATCCGCCGCAAGGTCGACGAGGTGCTCAGCGGCGCCGGCTTCTCCCCGCACAGCCACGACGGGCGCGACCTGCTCCAGATCCTGGAGACCTACCCGCGCGACGAGCTCTTCCAGACCCCGGTCGACGAGCTGCGGACCATCGCCACCTCGGTCCTCTACCTCCAGGAGCGCCGCCGGCTGCGGCTGTACCTGCGCCAGGACGAATACGGCCGCTACTACTCGGCCCTCGTCTACCTGCCTCGCGACCGCTACACCACCGGTGTCCGCCTGCGGATCATCGACATCCTGAAGGAGGAGCTCGGCGGCATCAGCGTCGACTTCACCGCCTGGAACACCGAGTCGATCCTCTCCCGGCTGCACTTCGTGGTCCGCGTCCCGCAGGGCACCGAGCTGCCGCAGCTCTCGGACGCCGACAAGGAGCGCATCGAGGCCCGGCTGGTGGACGCCGCGCGGTCCTGGGCCGACGGCTTCTCCGACGCGCTGAACGCGGAACTCGGCGAGGAGCACGCCGCCGAACTGCTGCGCCGCTACGGCGACGCCTTCCCCGAGGGGTACAAGGCCGACCACGGGCCGCGCTCCGCGGTCTCCGACCTCGTCCACATCGAACAGCTCACCGAGGAGAAGGACTTCTCGCTGAGCCTGTACGAGCCGGTCGGCGCCGCCCCCGAGGAGCGCCGCTTCAAGATCTACCGCAAGGGCTCCGCCGTCTCGCTGTCCGCCGTCCTGCCGGTGCTCAGCCGGCTCGGCGTCGAGGTCGTCGACGAGCGGCCCTACGAGCTGCGCTGCTCCGACCGCAGCGTCGCCTGGATCTACGACTTCGGCCTGCGCATGCCGAGCCAGGCGGCCGCCGCCGACTACGCGGGCGACGACGCGCGCGAGCGGTTCTCCGAGGCGTTCGCCGCCACCTGGACCGGCAAGGCCGAGAACGACGGCTTCAACGCCCTCGTGCTGAGCGCCGGGCTGACCTGGCGGCAGGCGATGGTGCTGCGGGCGTACGCCAAGTACCTGCGGCAGGCCGGGTCGACCTTCTCGCAGGACTACATGGAGGACACCCTCCGCCACAACGTCCACACCACCCGCCTCCTCGTCTCCCTGTTCGAGGCGCGGCTGTCGCCGGACCGCCAGCGCGCGGGCCGCGAGATCGTGGACGCGCTGCTCGAGGAGCTGGACGCGGCCCTGGACCAGGTGGCGAGCCTGGACGAGGACCGGATCCTGCGGTCCTTCCTCACCGTCATCAAGGCGACGCTGCGCACCAACTTCTTCCAGGAGGCGGCCGCGGGCGAGCCGCACGACTACGTCTCCATGAAGTTCGACCCGCAGGCCATCCCGGACCTCCCGGCGCCCCGCCCGGCGTACGAGATCTGGGTGTACTCGCCGCGGGTGGAGGGCGTGCACCTGCGCTTCGGCAAGGTCGCGCGCGGCGGTCTGCGCTGGTCCGACCGCCGTGAGGACTTCCGCACGGAGATCCTCGGCCTGGTCAAGGCGCAGATGGTGAAGAACACCGTGATCGTGCCGGTCGGCGCCAAGGGCGGCTTCGTCGCCAAGCAGCTGCCCGACCCGGCCGTGGACCGGGACGCCTGGATGGCGGAGGGCATCGCCAGCTACCGGACGTTCATCTCGGCGCTGCTCGACATCACCGACAACATGGTGGCCGGCGAGGTCGTGCCCCCGGCGGACGTCGTCCGGCACGACGGGGACGACACGTACCTCGTCGTCGCCGCCGACAAGGGCACCGCGAAGTTCTCCGACATCGCCAACGAGGTCGCCGAGTCCTACAACTTCTGGCTCGGGGACGCGTTCGCCTCCGGCGGTTCGGCCGGCTACGACCACAAGGGCATGGGCATCACCGCCCGCGGCGCCTGGGAGTCCGTCAAGCGGCACTTCCGCGAGCTCGGCGTCGACACGCAGAGCGAGGACTTCACGGTCGTCGGCATCGGCGACATGTCCGGTGACGTGTTCGGCAACGGCATGCTGCTCAGCGAGCATATCCGGCTGGTCGCCGCCTTCGACCACCGGCACATCTTCATCGACCCGAACCCGGACGCGGCGACCTCCTACGCCGAGCGCCGGCGCCTGTTCGAGCTGCCGCGCTCCAGCTGGGAGGACTACGACACCTCGCTGCTGTCGGCCGGTGGCGGCGTCTTCCCGCGCAGCGCCAAGGCCATCAGCGTCAACGCGCACATCCGCGAGGCCCTGGGCATCGAGGGCAAGGTCTCCAAGATGACCCCGGCCGAGCTGATGAAGGCCATCCTCCAGGCCCCGGTGGACCTGCTGTGGAACGGCGGCATCGGCACCTACGTCAAGGCCAGCACCGAGTCGAACGCCGACGTCGGCGACAAGGCCAACGACGCCATCCGCGTCGACGGCGCCGACCTGCGCGTCAAGGTCGTCGGCGAGGGCGGCAACCTGGGCCTGACCCAGCTCGGCCGGATCGAGTTCGCCCGGGGCGGCGGCCGGATCAACACCGACGCCATCGACAACAGCGCGGGCGTGGACACCTCCGACCACGAG
This sequence comes from Streptomyces sp. NPDC059852, assembly GCF_042731455.1. Taxonomy (NCBI): domain Bacteria; kingdom Bacillati; phylum Actinomycetota; class Actinomycetes; order Kitasatosporales; family Streptomycetaceae; genus Streptomyces; species Streptomyces sp. NPDC059852. Next base: position 27,360 of record NZ_JBHWJK010000013.1, read on the forward strand.
GTGAACATCAAGATCCTGCTCAACGGCCTGGTCGCCGACGGCGACATGACGGTCAAGCAGCGCAACAAGCTGCTCGCCGAGATGACCGACGAGGTCGGCCGCCTGGTCCTGCGCAACAACTACGCGCAGAACACGGCGATCGCCAACGCCCTCGCCCAGTCCAGCGCCATGCTCCACGCCCAGCAGCGCTTCATGAAGCACCTGGTCAGGGAGGGGCACCTGGACCGTGCGCTGGAGTTCCTGCCCACGGACCGGCAGATCCGCGAGCGCCTGAACTCCGACCACGGCCTGACCGGCCCGGAGACGGCCGTGCTGATGGCGTACACGAAGATCACGGTCGCCGAGGAGCTGCTGCACACCTCGCTGCCGGACGACCCGTACCTGAGCACGCTGCTGCACTCCTACTTCCCGACGGCGCTGCGCGAGCGGTTCCCCGAGCACCTCGTCAGTCACCCGCTGCGCCGTGAGATCACCACGACCGTGCTGGTCAACGACACGGTCAACACGGGCGGTACGACGTATCTGCACCGGCTGCGCGAGGAGACCGGGGCCTCCCTGGAGGAGATCGTCCGGGCGCAGACCGTGGCCCGCGCGATCTTCCGCTCGGCGGAGGTGTGGGATGCGGTCGAGGCGCTCGACAACAAGGTCGAGGCCGCCGTCCAGACCCGGATCCGGCTGCACTCGCGGCGCCTGGTCGAGCGCGGCACGCGCTGGCTGCTGAACAACCGGCAGCAGCCGCTCGCCCTCGCCGACACGGTCGACTTCTTCTCCGACCGGGTGGAGCAGGTGTGGTCGCAGCTGCCGAAGCTGCTGCGCGGCGCCGATCTGGACTGGTACCAGCAGATCCACGACGAGCTGACCGACGCCGGGGTGCCCGTCGAACTGGCCCAGCGGGTCGCCGGATTCTCCTCGGCCTTCCCGACGCTCGACATCGTCTCGGTGGCCGACCGGATGGGCAAGGACCCGATGGACGTCGCCGAGGTCTACTACGACCTCGGGGACCGGCTGCACATCAGCCAGCTGATGGACCGGATCATCGAGCTGCCGCGGTCCGACCGCTGGCAGTCCATGGCCCGCGCCTCCATCCGCGAGGACCTGTACGCCGCCCACGCGGCGCTGACCTCGGACGTCCTGGCGGTCGGCGACGGCACCGCGACGCCCGAGCAGCGCTTCGAGGCATGGGAGCGCAAGAACACCGCGATCCTGAGCCGGGCGCGCACCACGCTGGAGGAGATCCGCGGCTCGGACTCGTTCGACCTGGCCAACCTCTCGGTGGCGATGCGCACCATGCGCACGCTGCTGCGGTCGCACACCTGAGCCGCCCGGCCGCCTGAGGCGGACGCGCGGCAGAGCGCCCCGGACCCCACCGGTCCGGGGCGCTCCCGCATATGGGGCGAAACGGGAATTACAGTGCGGGTGTGAGCACGATCCGGGCCATGCCGCCGAGGGCGGCGGCCGTCGCGGGGGCCGCCGTCGCGCTGGTCCTCGTCCTGCTGCTCCTGGTGATCGTCCGGCTTCCGTGGGCCGGTGACCTCGGCATGCACGCGGCGACCGTCGAACGGCTGCGCCACAGCCTGGCCGACCCCGGCAACCCGCTGGTCGACGCGGACACGCCCAGCCCCTACTACTCGCCGTGGATGCTGGTCCTGGGCGGTGTGGCGCGGGTGACCGGGCTGTCGGTCTTCGTGGTGCTGCGGATCGGCGCGCTGGTGGGCCTGGCGCTGCTGGTCACCGGCGTGTGGCGGTACGTGCGGACGCTGACCGCCGACCGGGCCGCCCCCGCGCTCGCCCTGCTGTGCGTGGTGTTCCTGTGGGGGACGTCCCTGTTCGCGTGGAGCGGCTTCCTGGGGCTGAACTCGCTGGCGCTGACGGTGTCGTACCCCAGCGTGTTCGCGCTGGGGCTGGCCTTCCATCTGTGGGCGTGGCTGGCCGGGGCCGTGCGGGCGGGGGCCGGCTGGGGGGTGTGGCTCGGGCTCGGGGTGCTGTGGGCGGTGATCCTGCTGTGCCACCAGTTCTCCGGAGTCGTCGCCTCGCTCGGCGCGCTGGCCACGGTGGTCGCCGGCCGGCCGGGACGCGCGATGGCGGCACGGCTCGCGGGTGCCCTCGCGGTCGGCGCGGTGGTCCTGTGGGCGTGGCCGTACTACGACTTCTTCGCCCTGTTCGGGGCGGGCGCCGACCTGGAGTCGGTGCACCGGGGCCTGTACCGGGACCTGCTCGGGCGGTACTGGCTGGTGCTGCTCGGGGTGGCGGCGCTCGTGCCGAGGTGGCGGCGGGACCGGCTCGATCCGCTGGTGCTGTTCTTCGGTCTGGGGGTGCTGGTCGTCGCGGCCGGCTGGCTGAGCGGGCACTACTCCTGGGGCCGGGCGCTGCCCGCCGTGGTGATCCCGGCGCAGCTCGCCGCCGCGCTCGCGGTGGCCGGCGCCCGGCCCGGCCGCCGGCGCACCGCATGGGCGGCGGCCCTGACGGCTGCGCTGCTGGCCGGCGCGTGGACGCAGGCCGGCACCCTGGGCTACGTCGTGCCGCGCACCGCGCTGCCGGGGGCGGTCGCCGACAAGTACCGGGAGCCGTGGAGCGGGTACCACTGGCTGACCCCGTGGGTGCGGTACGGGGACGTCGTCATGGCCCGCACCCTGCCCGCCCGCCAGATCCCGGCGTACGGGCCGTACACCGTGGCGCCCGGCTACCCCGACTTCTTCCTGCCGGACGAGGACCGGCGAGCGGCGGCCGTGCGCACGTACTTCGCGCCGGGCACCCCGCAGGAGGCGCGGCGCGCGATCGTGCGGGCGTACGGGGTGCGCTGGGTGGTGGACCGGGGAAGCCCGGCCGGGGCGGGCCTGCGCAGGGTGGCGGCGGGCCCGGACGGACAGGTGCTGTACGAGGTGCTGCCGTCCCCGGCCGGCTCGGACACCCCCTAGGTCGCGTCCGCATAGTCCCGCCTGCCGCCTGCCGCCCGGCACGCACCCTCGGCCACGACCTAGCGCAGCACGGTCCGCACCAGCCGGGCCGCCCTGCGCACCCTCGGCCGGTCGAGGCGCCGCACCACCGGGCGCACCAGCCGGGCCGTCACGCCGACCGGTTGCCACCGGATCTGCAGGCGCCCCGGCCCGCGGTTCTCCGGTTCGATCGTCACCCGGTGCGGGGCGGTCCCGGAGTGGTGGTCGATCCGGGTGGTCAGGACGGGGAAGGACAGGGGGGCCAGCAGGACGGCCGAGTGGGCGAGGCCCTGGTGCTCGACACGGAGCAGGGGGTGGCGGACGCCCGCGAAGCCGTGGCGGGGGATCGGCGCCGACGTCAGGTCCAGATGGACCCGGCCCTCGAAGACGCCGGGGCGCACCGGGGTGAGCCGGAAGGGCACCTTGAGGCGGCGCCGGCCCGGGGCGACGACGAGGCTCGCCCGGACCGGCCCGACGGGCAGGCGCAGCCCCGGGTCGTAGGTGCGCACGGCGAGGTCGACCGAGGCGCCGGGGCCCCGGGTGAGCTCGGTGATCTCGTGCCGGAACAGAGCGCCGCGGAAAGGGCGTGTGTCCAGCTCCAGGTCGGTGACGTCGAGCTCGCGGCGGGCCCGGTCCTCCGTGGGGACCGTGCCGCCCCAGTAGACGTGGCCGTCGGCGTCCGGGGTGACCTGCCGCGGTGCCACCCCGTGGCCGAGGCCGCGCGCGGCCAGCCGGGCCTCGGGGAAGCGGCGCTCGCGCACCAGCTGGAGCACCACGCGCTCCGGCCGGGGCAGCCGGGCGTAGGCCGCCGGGGAGAGGGTGTCGAGGTAGGGGGTCATGAGGTCGGCGAACGAGGCCAGCCAGGGGTCGTCGCGATAGGGCAGATCGCCCGCGTACATCCGGAAGTCGTGCTTGAGGAACTTGTAGTCCTTGTCCTCGCGCAGGCTGCCGTGGCCGCTCTCGGTGAGGAAGTCGTCGATGAGCCGCTGGACGGCGACCCGGTCGCGGACGTTGTCGAGCCGGTCGCGCTGGTTGGAGATGGAAGCGGTGTCGGCGGCCGCGAAGGGCGCGATGTGCCAGCGGTACACCGGCTCCGGGATGATCGTGAACTCCTTGGCGAGGCAGTACGCCTGCGTGGTGAACAGCTGGTCCTCGTAGTGGATGCCCTCGGGGAACCGCAGGTCGTGCCGGTCCAGGAAGGCACGGGCGTACATCTTGCTCGTCGACAGGTGCTCGAAGAGCAGGCGGGGTTCGGACTCGATGCCGAGGACCGTGCGCCGCTCGGCGACCAGGTGCGGCATCCACCGGGTGCGGCGGCCGCTGTCCTCGCGGACCCGGACGACCGCGCCCATCGCGAAGTCGATCTCCCGCTCCCGGTGGGCCGCGAGCAGCAGCGCGACGGCGTCCTCGGTGAGTTCGTCGTCGCTGTCGAGGAACATCACGTACGGGGCCGTCGCGACGTCCAGGGCGCGGTTGCGCGGGGCGCTGCACCCGCCGCTGTTCTCGGGCAGCCGCAGATGCCGGACGCGGGGGTCCCGGGCCGCGAACTCCCGGGCGACGAACGGCGTCCCGTCGGTCGAGTGGTCGTCGCTGATGATGATCTCGATGTTGCCGTGGGTCTGCCGGAGCACCGACTCCACGGCCCGGGGGAGACGGTCGGCGTCGTTGTAGACGATGACCGTCACCGTGACGTCCGGAGTCATACGGCCTCCCGGGGGCTCGGCGCGGGCGTGCGGTCCTCCAGCGGGACGACCGGCGGCAGGGCGTCCTCGCTCTCGCCGAGGAAGACCCGGCGGACGACCCGTTCGGCGGCGTGCCCGTCGTCGTACTCGCAGAAGCGGCGGCGGAACGCGGCCCGTGCCTTCGCGGCGCCCTCGTCCTGCCAGGCCTCGGTGGCGAGGATCTCCGTCAGCTCCGCCTGGGTGCGGGCCACCTGGCCCGGCGGCTCGGCCATCAGGTCGAAGTAGACCCCGCGGGTGGAGCGGTACGTCTCCCAGTCGTCGGCGTACACGACGATCGGACGGTCCAGGTTGGCGTAGTCGAACATGATCGACGAGTAGTCCGTGACCAGCGCGTCGGCGGCCAGCGCCAGGTCCTCGACCGGGTCGTAGGAGGAGACGTCGATGATCCGGCCGGTGCGGCGCAGGGCGGTCAGCGGGGAGGGCGTGCCGTCGTAGAAGTAGTGGCCGCGCACCAGCAGGACGGTGTCCTCGCCCAGTCGGTCGGCGAGGGTGGCGAGGTCGAGGCGGGGGGTCCAGCCGGCCTCGTAGTCGCGGTGGGTGGGGGCGTAGAGGATCGCCCTGCGCTCCGGGGCGATGCCCAGGCGGGCGCGGATCGCCCGGATGTCGGCGGCCGTGGCGCGGTGGTACACGTCGTTGCGCGGATAGCCGTGGTCGAGGGAGACGAAGCGGGACGGGTAGGCGCGCTCCCACATCCGGGTGGAGTGGCTGTTCGCGGAGACGCTGAAGTCCCACTTGTCGATCCGGGACAGCAGGGCCGGGAAGTCCAGTCCCTTGGCGGCGGCCGGGAAGTCCATCTGGTCCACGCCCATGCGCTTGAGCGGGGTGCCGTGGTGGGTCTGGAGATGGACGGCGTCCGGGCGCTTCACGACGGCGTTGGGGAAGTTGACGTTGTTGACCAGGTACTTCGCGGTCGCCAGCACCTCCCGGTAGCGGGGGGTGCCGGGGAGCACGTGGTCGGTGTGCGGGGGCAGGAGGGCCGCGTTCTCCGGGGTCACCACCCACACCGGGTGGATCTGCGGGGCGAGTTCGGTCAGCTTGGCCGCGATCGCCGCCGGGTTGCAGGCCACGCCCCGGTACCAGTACGCGGCGAACACGGCGAGGCCCGGGTCGACGGGCCGGGACAGGGCCGCCCGGTACCGCCGGTCGCCGAGCGCGCCCGCGATCCGGCGCCGGGTGGTCCGTACGGCCGTGCGCGTGGTGCGGCGGGCCCGGTTGGCGGCCTGGAACGCCCGGTACCCGCTGTACGCGCCGTCCTCCAGCAGGGCGCGGCGCATGCCCTCGGGCCCGGAGGGACGGCGGTACCCGGGCGGCCGGTACCGGACGGCCGCGTCGGCGGCACGGCGGAAGAACTCCCGCGCCACGGCGTCCGGCAGGGACGTGCGGGCGAAGGTGCGCAGACAGGTGCGGACCATGACGTCGTACAGCACGGCGTACGGCACCCGGGCGGCCGCTCCGGGGCGCGCGTCGGCGCGGTCGCGCGCGAGGTCCAGGAGTGCCGTGTACCTCTCGACGAGGGCGTAGCGGTCCTCGGGGGCGACCGGGGGCAGGCTCTCGGGGCGCAGTTCGTGGTGGTGGTACGCCACCTGGTCGCAGGCGGCGACCTGGTCGGCGAGCAGCAGGGTGGCGTACGCCGCGAACGCCTCGTCGCCGGTGGTGAGCCGCTCCTCGTGCGCCCGCCAGAAGGAGGCGCGCAGCGCGCGGTTGCCGAGCAGCGGTATGACGCGCAGCGCGCTGCGGGCGATGTCGTCCAGGAGGCGGGGCGCGCGGCCCGCGCGGGCGAGCAGGCGGCCGTCGGGGGAGGGCAGTCCGGTGGTCTCCCAGGTGGAGCGGACGTGGTCGAAGAGGAACACGTCCACCTCGTCCGGCAGCTCCGCGACGCGTTCGGCGACCAGACGCGGGCCGCCCGCGGGCAGACCGTCCGACGCGTGCACGAAGTGCAGCCAGCGGCCCGAGGCGCGGGCCGCCCCCGCCGCGCGGGCCGCCGCGTCGCCGGTCCCCTCCGGCAGCGGCAGCACCAGCAGGTCCGGGGCGTGCCGCCGGGCCGTCTCCTCGGCCCAGGCGCCGACCGCGGCGACGACCACCTCGACATCGCCGTGGGGGTGGCCGGCGAGGGAGTCCAGGAGCCCGGTCAGCCGGTCCTGCGTGTTCGGACCGTGGACGACGACGCTGAGCTCGGGCATCGCAAAGACTCCTTCACCTTCGTCATCGCTGTGGGGCACCCTGCTCGGCCATAGTGGCACTTATAGGACGAAAGGGTGAGCCCGGACTGCGCCTCACGAGGGAACGGGAGCCGCCGTCCGGGGCTTCGGCTTCGGCTTGGCCGCCTTGTCGCCGGTGAACGCCTCGTACTCCTTCAGGACCTCGTCGGTCGGCCCGTCCATGCGCAGCTCGCCCCGCTCCAGCCACAGCACGCGCTCGCAGGTGTCGCGGATCGACTTGTTGTTGTGGCTGACCAGGAACACCGTGCCGGCGCGCTTGCGCAGTTCGCGGATACGGGCCTCGGAGCGCTTCTGGAAGGAGCGGTCGCCGGTGGCCAGCGCCTCGTCGATCAGCAGCACGTCGTGGTCCTTGGCGGCGGCGATCGAGAACCGCAGCCGGGCGGCCATACCGGAGGAGTAGGTCCGCATGGGCAGCGTGATGAAGTCGCCCTTCTCGTTGATGCCGGAGAAGTCGACGATCTCCTGGTAGCGCTCCTTGACCTGCTCGCGGGACATGCCCATCGCGAGCCCGCCGAGGTGGACGTTGCGCTCGCCGGTCAGGTCGTTCATCAGGGCGGCGTTCACACCGAGGAGGGAGGGCTGGCCGTCGGTGAAGATCCGGCCGTTCTCCACGGGCAGCAGACCGGCGACCGCCTTGAGCAGCGTCGACTTGCCCGAGCCGTTGGTGCCGATGAGACCGATGGCCTCACCCCGGTACGCCACGAAGGACACGTTCCGCACGGCGTGCACCGTGCGTACGCCGGCCGCCTTCTCGGCCTTGCCGCGGCGCAGGATGCGGTTGAGCGCGGCGGTGGCCGAACCCCGGCCCGCGCCCGTGCCGTTGACGCGGTAGACGATGTCGACGCCGTCGGCGACGACGGTGGGGATCTTCTCGGTGTGCTCAGCCACGGCCGTACGTCTCCTCAGCCTTCCAGAAGTAGATGAAACCGCCGGCGCCGGCGAGCAGGGCCCAGCCGGCCGCGAGCGCCCAGACGTGCGGCGGGAGCTGGCTCCCCTGGAAGCTGTCGATCAGGGCGAAGCGCATCAGGTCGATGTAGACGGCGGCCGGGTTGGCCTGCAGGACCGCGGTCAGCCAGGAGGGCGCGTCCGTGTGCTTGCTCATGATGTGGCTGATGCTGAACATCACGCCGGACGCGTACATCCACGTCCGCAGCACGAACGGCATCAGCTGGGCGATGTCCGGTGTCCTGGCGCCCATCCGGGCCACGACCAGGGAGACGCCCGCGTTGAAGGTGAACTGGAGCAGCAGGGCCGGGAGCGCCAGCAGCCAGGACGCGGCGACCGGGATGCCGAAGCACAGCAGGATCACGACCAGTGCCGCCATGGAGAACAGCAGCTGCTGGAGCTGCTGGAGGCAGAAGGAGATCGGCAGCGCGGCCCGGGGGAAGTGCAGGGCGCGCACCAGGCCCAGGTTCCCGGAGATCGCGCGGGTGCCCGCCATGATCGAGCTCTGTGTGAACGTCCAGACGAACACGCCGGTGACCAGGAACGGGACGAAGTCCGGCACGCCCCGGCTGGTGCCCATCAGCTTGCCGAAGATGAGGTAGTACACCGCCGCGTTCAGCAGGGGCGTCAGCACCTGCCAGACCTGGCCCAGCTTCGCCTGGCTGTACTGGGCGGTGAGCTTGGCGGTGGAGAACGCCGTGATGAAGTGCCGCCGCGCCCACAGCCGGCGGACGTACTGCGGCAGCGTGGGGCGGGCGCCGCTGACCGACAGCCCGTGCCGGGCGGCCAGGGCCGCGAGGTCGGTCCCGGGCGGCGCCTCGGCCGTCCGGGGCGGTGTGTGCAGGGCTTGGGTCACGTCCGCTGCTTTCACTGGGAAGTCACTGGGCGAGTCGCGTCTCCGTCACGTCGGGACGGGACCGTTTCGTCGCAACGTGAGCGTAAGGCGATCGGGCGACGGAACGCAACCGTTCCGTCGTGACGCCCTATGCTGGTCCGCATGAGCACCGACGCCGATCAGTCCTCGACGCCGCCGCGCCGCCGGGCCCCCGCCGGGGCGGCCGTGCTCCGGGAGGACGTGACCGAGGCGATCCGGGCGGCCGTCTTCGAGGAACTGGCGGCCGTCGGCTACGCGCGCATGTCGATCGAGGGCATCGCGCGCCGCGCGGGCGTCGGCAAGACGGCCGTGTACCGGCGCTGGCGTTCCAAGCTGCACCTGGTGCTCGACGTGGTGTCCGCGGTCGCGGTGCTGGGCCTGCCGGTCCCGGACACCGGCACCCTGGAGGGCGACCTGCGGCTGCTCTACGAGGTGACCGCGCGGGCCCTGCGGCACCCGCTGGCCTCGCAGGTCCTCCCCGACCTCCAGGCCGAGGCCGCCCGAAGCCCGGAGATCGCCGAGGCCGTGCAGAAGGCGCTGCGCGACGGTCAGGCGAGCGTCGCCAGCACCATCGTGCGGGCCGCCGAGCAACGCGGGGAGGTCCGGTCCGGCCTCGACGAGGAGCTGGCCCTCGATCTGATCTCCGGCCCCCTGTACTGGCGCTCGGTCGTCATCCGCAGCCCGAAGCTGCCCAAGGGCCACCTCGACGCCCTGTCCCGCGCCACCTCGGCGGCCCTCAAGGCACTCTGACCGCGCCCGGCGGCCCGGTCCCGGATGCTCAGTCCCGGGCGGCCTCGGGGTGACTGCGCACCCAGCCGGCCCAGGCCGACGTGATCATGTCCCGGACGTCGTACTTCGCCTTCCAGCCCAGCTCGGTGGCGGCGCGGTCGGCGGAGGCGACCACGCGGGCCGGGTCTCCGGGGCGGCGCGGGGTGACCGTCGGCGGGTGGTCGTAGCCGGTGACAGCGTTGACGACGTCGATCATCTCGCGCACCGACACGCCCTCGCCCCGGCCGATGTTGAGGGTGAGGGAGTGGCCCGGCGAGGACTGCAGGGCGCGGGCGGCGGCGACGTGGGCCTCGGCGAGGTCGGCCACATGGATGTAGTCGCGGACGCAGGTGCCGTCCGGGGTCGGGTAGTCGTCGCCGAAGATGCGCGGCGCCGCGCCCTGCGTCAGCTTCTCGAAGACCATCGGGACGACGTTGAGGACACCGGTGTCGGCGAGCTCCGGTGCGGCGGCGCCCGCCACGTTGAAGTAGCGCAGCGACGCCGTGGACAGGCCCGTGGCCCGGCCCGTCGCCCGTACCAGCCATTCGCCCGCGAGCTTGGTCTCGCCGTACGGGGAGATCGGCGCGCACGGCGTCTCCTCGGTCACCAGGTCGACGTCCGGGGTGCCGTAGACGGCCGCCGAGGAGGAGAACACGAAGGAGCGCACATGGGAGGTGGCCGTCACCGCCTCCAGGAGGACGCGCAGCCCCTCGACGTTCTCCCGGTAGTACAGCAGCGGCCGGTCGACCGACTCACCGACCTGCTTCTTCGCCGCCAGGTGGACCACGCCGGTGATCCGGTGGGCGGCGAGGGCGCGGGCGACCCGGTCGCGGTCCAGGGTGGAGCCGACGACCAGCGGGACGCCGTCGGGCACCCGGTCGGCGATGCCGGTGGACAGGTCGTCGTACACCACGGCACGCTCGCCCGCCCGGTTCATCGCCCGTACCACGTGTGCTCCGATGTAACCGGCGCCGCCGGTGATCAGCCAGGTCATGTGCGGCCGTCCCCTCATCAGTGGCCAGTGCTCGTGCATGGTCGGTGCCGCTGTCAGTGAAGCAGGCGGCGGAGTCTGCCGCGCAGGACGGACAGAACTCCCCGCAGGCCCGGGGCGACGCGGACGGCGAGCGCCCCGGAGTGGGTGGCGTAGGGCTGGACGAGGACCACGGTGTGCCCGGCGCCCAGCACCGCGCGGCGGCGCAGCGCGCCGGTGCCCGTGACGGCGTGCGCGGTGACCTCGCGCTCGGCGCCCTCCCGGAAGCGCAGGCGCAGCCGCAGGTCCCAGGTGCCGGCGCCGAACGCGGCCCAGCGCACCGGGCATTCGGCCCGCCAGCTCTCCCCGTCCGGCTCCGGCGGCACCGGCGTGGGCGGCCCCGCCGTGCGTCCCGTCTCCCGGCACCGCCACTCCACCTCCAGTGCCTCGGGCCCCGCGCGCGCCACCCGCCCGTACAGCTCGTGCAGGCGCAGCCGCAGGACGGCGGTCCGCGTGCCGGGGCGCAATCGCGCGTCCACGGCGAGCGGGAGGACGTGGACGGGCCGGGTCAGCAGCGGCTCCAGGGTGACCTGGGGGAGCCCGGCCGACCAGACCGGGGTGCCGTCGGCGGCCCGCGCGTACGGGGGCAGCAGACGGGCGGGGCGGGAGGCCAGGTCGCGCAGCCGGGGCAGGTCGAGCGGCTCGGGCGAGGCCAGCACGATCCGCCCGATCAGGCGGCCGGGTGCGGTCGGGTTGTGCGCCCAGTCCGAGGCGTCGTAGTCGGTGAGGTACGCGCGGGTGTGCGCCCACCAGTCGCGCCGGTAGCGGGCGTCGCGCAGCCCCAGTTCGCGGGCGTACATCCGCAGCTCGTGGTCGAGGAACTTGGCGCGGGCGGCCCGGGCCAGCTCCTTCTGGCCGGAGCCCAGCAGGATCTCGTGGGCGAGCCGGCTCGCCTCGAGACGGGCCCGCCAGTTGGAGACGTCCGCGCGGTCCAGGGAGATCGACGGCCGCCCCGTCGCGCGGCGCACGTGCCAGACGTAGACCCGGTCGGGGACGACGGCGATCCGCGGGCGGGCGGCGAGGACGCGGGCGGTGAACACGAAGTCCTCGTAGGGGAAGCGGCCCTCGGGGAAGCGGATGCCGTGGGCGCGCAGGAAGTCGGTGCGGTAGAGCTTGTTCACGCAGAGGGTGTCGTGGACCAGCCGGGGGCGCTGCGCGGGGTGCTCGAGCACGGCGTGCGCGGCGTACAGGGACGGCTCCCAGGGCACCTCGCGCCCCCCGGGCAGCTCCCGCCGTACGCACAGGCCGCCCGCGACCTGCGCCCCGGCGCCGTCCGCCGCCGCCCACAGGGTCCCGGCGGCGCCCGCCGGGAGGACGTCGTCGCTGTCCAGGAACATGACGTAGGGCGCGGTCACCCGTTCCAGGCCGGTGTTGCGGGGGCTGCCGCAGCCGCCGCTGTTGACCCGCCGCCGCACCACGCGCAGACGCGGCTCGTCCGCGGCGAGGGCGGCCAGCCGGGCCGCGCTGTCGTCGGTGGAGCAGTCGTCGACGGCGATCACCTCCCGCACGACGGGACCCTGGGCCAGCGCCGAGCCGACGGCGGTCGTCACATGGGCGGCGTCGTCGTAGCCGATGACGACCACGGCGACCTGCCGGTCGGGCGCGAGGGGCGGGGGCGGTGGGTGCATGGGGCCACGGTCCGGGTCGGAGGGATGGTGCGGCAGATCCCGTGGGGCGGGAGGTGCGGCCCGTGGCGGAAGACGACGGCGACCGCGGGCCGGTTCAGTGCGCGTCACCGCGGATCGTAGGACGGACAAAAGGCATCCGGGCGGAGATACGCCGCATATCCGTCATGAATGTCATCTAATAGTACGAATACTGCCCACCGGCAGCCGTGGGCTATGCGTCCCGTGCCGCCGTGTCCAGTGCGGAGGTGAGCCGGTCGAGCCGCTCGCGCAGCTCCCGGATCTCGTCCACGTCGAACCCGGTGGCCGCCGAGATCCGGCGCGGCACCTCGAGCGCCCGCTCGCGCAGGGCGTCACCCTCCTCCGTCAGTCGCACCTCCACCGAGCGCTCGTCGCGGGCGCTGCGCTCCCGGCGCACGAGGCCGGCCGCCTCCAGTCGCTTGAGCAGCGGCGACAGGGTGCCGGAGTCGAGGCGCAGCTGCTCGCCGAGCCGCTTCACGGGCAGTTCGCCCTGCTCCCACAGCACCAGCATCACCAGGTACTGCGGATAGGTGAGGCCCAGATCCTTCAGGACCACGCGGTAGACGCCGCCGAAGGCGCGCGAGGCCGCGTTCAGGGAGAAGCAGATCTGCTGGTCGAGGCGGAGCCAGTCGGCCGTGGGCGTGGTCGTCATGCCTCCAGGGTAGCTCCCCTGTGCACCATTCAGTTGCACGCAATTGAATTGCGTGCTCTACTTGTGGTCGTACGGCGGCCCCGGGACGGAACGGGGCGGACCGCACAGTCACGGACGCCCCGGCGTCCGTCACGACCTACGAGAGGGATGGTTCTCCATGGACGCGCTCTACACCGCAGTCGCCACCGCCACCCACGGCCGCGACGGCCGCGCCGTCTCCAACGACGGCCGGATCGACGTCAAGCTGGCCCCGCCGGTGGAGCTGGGCGGCAACGGCGAGGGCACCAACCCGGAGCAGCTGTTCGCCGCCGGATACGCCGCCTGTTTCGGCAGCGCGCTCGGCGTCGTCGGCCGCCAGGCCAAGGTGGACGTCTCCGAGGCCGCCGTCACCGCCGAGGTCGGCATCGGCAAGCAGGGCGAGGGCTTCGCCCTCAAGGTCACCCTGCGCGTCGAGCTGCCCGACACCCTCGACGAGCCGACCGGCCGCAAGCTCGTCGAGCAGGCCCACCAGGTCTGCCCCTACTCCAACGCCACCCGCGGCAACATCGACGTCGACCTCGTCATCGAGTAGTCCCCGGCCCGTCAGCCGATCCGCGCCAGGACCTCCCCCGTCTCCCGGCTCCACGCCACCACGACCGCCTCCTCCGGCACCTTCTTCCAGCGCGTCAGCAGCAGCCAGCGCGCGTGGTACCGGCGGGCGACGGCCGTACGCGTGGCGCGGGTGGAGCCGGGGGAGAGGTACGCCCGGACATCGGCGAGCCGGCGCTGCCGCTCCCGTTCGTCCAGCGCGGGGTCGGGCCACACCGGCGCGGCGAGGTTCAGCCCGTAGCCGGGCAGGGAGCGCGGGGCGTAGTGCCCGTCGGAGACGACCACCTCGCCCTTCGCCACATGCCGCGCCACCCAGGCGTACGACGGCCAGTGCGACGGCTGCTCCAGGCCCAGCGGATCCAGGGCGCGCGGCAGCACCGCCCCGCCCTGCACGGTGAGGAACCCGGCGCAGGCACCGGCCGCGGCGGCCAGGCCCAGCGCCCGGCGCGCCGCGCCCCACGGCCGGGGCGCCGCCAGCTCCACCGCCAGCGCGAACTGCAGCGGCACCAGGGTGAGCCCGAGGATCCTGCCGTACGTGTAGCGGCCGCCGACCCAGCCGTACGCCACCAGCAGGCAGTCCAGGGCGAACAGCAGCACCAGCGGGTCCCGCCAGGACGAGCGGCGCCCGCGCAGCCACAGCGCGGGCAGGCCGAGCAGCGCCAGCCAGAACTGCCCGCCCAGGTGCTCGTACAGCTGCCGGTGCATCGCGTCCACGCTGCCGTCCCCGGCCAGTGCGAACACGTCGTAGTACGGCCAGGACCCGGCGACGAGCACCGCCACGGCCGCCGTCAGGCCCCAGCGCGCCACGGCGGCGGCCCCCCACGGTCGCTGCCGGCCGGCGACGAACGCCACCGCGCCCAGGGCCGCCGCCACCGCCGTGATCGGATGGACCAGCAGGATCAGCCCGTAGAGCACCCCGAGCCCGGCGTACCCGGCCCAGCCCGGCAGACCGCTCGGCCCGACGTACCGGACCGCCCGCCCGCCGCGGGCGCGCGCCCCGGTCAGCGCCCAGGCCCAGAAGGTGAGCCCGATGGCGAACGCCGACGGGTATCCCAGGTTCCCCGTCATCGACATCAGGTTCAGATAGCCGCTCCACCAGGCCCGCTCCGTGCCCCACAGCAGCGTCATGGCGCCCAGCGCCAGCACCGGCGCCCACGGCCGCGGTGTCAGCACCCGCGTCAGCCGGCCGATGCCGGTCAGCAGGACCAGCAGGTTCAGCACCCCGGCCAGCCGCACCACCTCCCAGCCGCCCAGCCCGGTCAGCAGCGCGAAGACCGCCTCCGCGACCGCGTACGGGGAGTAGTAGGGGCTGCCCGCGCCCGGCAGGTCCGCCATCGGGTGCCGCGGGTGGAACAGGTCCGCCCGCAGCCGCTCCACGACCGCCGCGTGCTGCCCCGCGTCGCAGCACAGCGGCACCGCCCAGTACGCCAGCAGCATCACCAGGCAGAACACGAACCCGACGGCCTGGTACGGCGTCGGGCGCGGACCGCGGCCGCCGCGCAGCGCACTCGCGCCGCGCACGGACCTCCGCGCGAGGGCCCCCGCGGGGGCACCCGCGGCTCGGGTCGAGGAGGGGGTGGGGGTTCCAGGCATCTGCCGAGTCTCCTTGCTCGGGGCAACGGCTCCGACGCTCTTCACCCCTTCAGGTGAGTCCCGTGCTGCGGATGCCGGTCAGTACGCGTCCAGCAGCGACCGGGGGCCCGCCGGACCCGGCACCCGCCCCGTCCCCGCCGCCCGTCCCGGCATCGGCTCGCCCAGCATCAGCGTCCGCACGACCCGCTCGGCGGCCAGCCCGTCGTCGAACTCGCAGAACCGCTCGCGGAACCACCGCCGCGACCGCGCCGACTCCCCGTCCCGCCACGCCCCGGACGCGAACAGCTCCACCAACTCCCCGTAGGAGCGCGTCACATGCCCCGGCGCCTCGGCCGTGAGATCGACGTAGGCGCCCCGGCTCGCGGTGAACGCCCCCCAGTCGTCCGCGTGGACCACGAGGGGCCGGTCCAGCAGGGCGTAGTCGAACATCAGGGACGAGTAGTCCGTGACCATCACGTCCGCCGCGAGCAGCACGTCCTCGGCCCGCAGCACGTCCGTCGCGTCGACCAGCACGCCCCGGCGGTGCAGGTCGGCCAGGCCCAGCCCGCGCGCGACGCCCTGCGCGAGCGACGGGTGCAGCCGCACCACCAGCGTGCGGCCCTCCCCGAGGTCGCGGGCGAACCGCGCCAGGTCGATCCGGTCGACGTGCCCGCCCTTGCGGTAGTCGCGGCGGGTCGGCGCGTACAGCACCACGGCGTTCCCGGGCGGCACGCCGAGCCGCGCCCGGGCCGCCTCGGTGGCCTCCGGACCGGCGGTGACCAGCACGTCGTTGCGCGGGCTGCCCGTCCTCAGCGAGGTGTAGTGACAGGGGTAGGCCCGCTCCCAGGCCAGCTCCGCGTGCCGGCTCGCCACCAGGCTGTAGTCCCAGCGGTCCGCCCGCCACAGCATCTTCGGCACGTCGAAGCCGTGCCGGGCGCCCGGCTTGGTCAGCAGGTCGGCCCCCATGTACTTCAGCGGGCTGCCCCGATGGGTCTGGATGTGCACGCTGCCCGGCCGCTTGGCCAGCGTGCCCGGCCAGTTGACGTTGTTCACCCAGTACGTGGCCCGTGCCATGACCTCGTGGAAGCGCCGCGAACCGGGCGTCACGAAGTCCGTGCCGGGCGGCAGGTCCGCCACCGCGTCCTCCCGGACCACCCACACGCCCCGCAGCTGCGGGGCGATCTCCCGCGCCTTGGCGTGGATCGCCGCCGGGTCGCCCAGCACGCCCCGGTGCGAGAACGCCGAGTAGACGGCGAGATCCGGGTCCAGGGGACGCCGTGAACAGGCCGCGTACCAGGCGCGCTGCGCCCGCCCCGACACCGTCCCCGTCACCTTCTTGGCGCCGCCCCCGGCCACCCGCCGCAGCTCGCGCAGCCCACGGACCGCCGCGTACGAGGCGTAGGGCGCCGACGCCAGCAGCCGCATCTCGGTGCCGCGCCGGCCGTCCGGCGGGACGAAGCCCTCGGGGAGGTGACGGGCGTGGAAGGCGCGGATCTCGCGGTAGAAGTCCGGACGGTCCGCCGGGCGCACCCGGTCCTCCCGGGCGAGCACGAACAGCATGTGGTCCAGCGCGCGTTCGAACAGCAGGGGCCGCGCCCACGCCAGGTCCGGCCGCTCCTCCAGAAAGGAGAACAGGCCGTCGTACTGGGGGAAGATGTCGAAGTGCCGGCGCCCCGGCGTCCTGGTGATCGCGCCCTGGCGGCGCTGCCGGTACTCGACGCCGATCCGCTCCAGGCAGACGATCCGCTCGGCCAGCACCATCGAGCGGTAGGTGACCGGGGCGTCCTCGTACAGACCCGGCGCGTACCGCAGGCCGTGCCCCAGGAAGAAGTCCCGGCGGTACGCCTTGTTCCACGCGACCAGGAACAAGTGCAGGTACTGGGGACTCTCCCGGACGTGGACGACGTCCGGCCCGGCCGCCGCCAGCAGGCCGGCGGCCTCACTGCGGCCCCCGCGGCCCCACCAGTGGGTGCGCACATGGTCGAAGACCAGGATGTCCGGCTCGTCGGCCGCCGTCAGCCGGGCGTCGACCGCCTCCAGCAGACCCGGCGTGTAGCGGTCGTCGCTGTCCAGGAACAGCACGTAGTCGCCGCTCGCCTCCGCCAGCCCCGCGTTGCGGGCCCGGCCCAGGCCCACGTTCTCCGGCAGGTGCAGCACCCGCACCCGGGGGTCGCGCTCGGCGTAGCCGTCCAGGATGGCGGGACAGCCGTCGGGGGAGCGGTCGTCGACCGCGATCACCTCCAGATCGGCGTACGACTGCCCGAGCACCGAGTCCAGGCACTCCCGCAGGAAACCCTGCACCTTGAACACGGGCACGATGACACTGAAGCGGGGCACGTCAGCTCCTGGTGAGGGTCGTCGCGGCGGGGGCGGGGGCGGGGACGCGCCCGTCGAGCGGGACCACCGGGGGCAGCGCCTCGGGCGGCTCGCCCAGCAGCACCCGGCGCACCACGCGCTCGGCGGCCCGCCCGTCGTCGAACTGGCAGAAGCGCTCCCGGAACGCGGCCCGCAGCGCCCGGGCCTCCTCGTCCGCGTACGAGCCGTCCCGCAGCAGCGCCGCCAGTTCGCCGGGGGTGCGCGCCACCCGGCCCGGCGGGTCCTGCATCAGATCGAAGTAGACGCCCCGCACTTCCTGGTAGACGTCCCAGTCGTCGGCGTACACGACGATCGGCCGGTCCAGGTTGGCGTAGTCGAACATGATGGACGAGTAGTCGGTGATCAGCGCGTCCGCGGCCAGGCACACCTCCTCCGAGGACAGATGCCCGGTGACGTCGACGATCCGGCCGGACGCGCGCCGGTCGCCCCGGTCGTAGAAGTAGTGGGCGCGCAGCAGGACGACGTACTCGTCGCCGATCTCCTCGCACAGCGCCCCGAGGTCCAGACCCGGCTCGAAGCCCGACGCGTGATCGCGGTGCGTCGGCGCGTAGAGCAGGGCCTTCTTCCCCTCCGGGACGCCGAGTTCACGCCGGACACGGGCGACGTCCTCGGCGGTCGCCGTGTAGTAGACGTCGTTGCGCGGATAGCCGTACTCCAGCGTCTCGTGGGCGGCGGGGTAGGCGCTCTCCCACATCTCGGTGGAGTGCCGGTTGGAGGTCAGGTTGTAGTCCCAGCGGTCCACGCGGGCCAGCAGCCGGGCGAAACTCCCGGTCGCGGCGGCCACCACCGGGTACGTCGCCTGGTCGGCGCCCATCTTCTTCAGCGGGGTGCCGTGCTGGGTGGACAGGTGCACGCTGCCCGGGCGCTTGACGACCGCGTCCGCGAAGTTGGCGTTGTTGACGAGATACGCGGCACGGGCCAGCACGTCCCAGTACCGACGGGTGCCGATCACCGCGTACTCCACGCCCTCGGGCAGCGTGGCCACCTGCTCCGCCTCCACCAGGAACACCGAGCGCAGGTGCGGGGCCAGTTCGCGGGCCTTGGCGTGGATCGCGGCCGGGTTGCAGAGGTAGCCGCGCCCCCAGTACGCGCAGTACACCACGAGGTTCCGGTCCAGGGGGCGGCGCAGTTCGAGCCGGTAGCGCAGCCGGGTGCGCAGCCCGCGCGGGCGCGGCACCCGAGCGAGCGCCGCGCCCACCGCCCGGTTGGCCGCGCGCAGCGCCCGGAACGCGCCGTACGCGCCGCCCGCCAGCAGCCGGTGCTGCACCCCCAGGCTGCCGCCCGGCGCCCGGAACCCGGCCGGACGGTGCCGCCGGTACAGCAGCCCGGCCCGGCGGAAGAACGCGCGCCGCCCGTGCGGCAGCCGCTGCGGATGGGCGGCCGTCTTCAGCACGGCCGCGAACAACTCCCTGAACAGCGGCGCGTGGCGGTGCGCCGGCAGCTCCTGCTCGGCGGCCCGGGTCAGCACCAGCTCCACCTGGTCCAGCAGCTCGGCGTGGTGCGGGCCCGGCCGGTTCAGCCGGCTGCCCTGCCGTCGCAGCCGATGCCGTACGACGACCCGGCGCAGCACCGCCATCCGCCCCGCGGTGAGAGCGGCCAGTCCGCCGAAGCCGACGTCGGTGAAGTGACCGGCGGGGAAAGTGAGCGCGTGCTCGGTGAGGAAGGCCCGGCGGTAGGCCGCGCTCCAGGCGGGCAGCCCCACACCGGTCAGCCACGGGGCCCGCTCGGGCGGGAACGCCCCGTCGGGGGCGCGGGCCAGCAGGGGCGCGGCCGGTTCGGCCGGCTCGCCCGTCCACCAGGGGATCCGCTCGTGCCCGTAGTACACGACGTCCGCCTCGCCGGTCTCCCGCAGCCGCCCGGCCAGGGCCGCCAGCGCGTCCGGCGCCAGCTCGTCGTCGCCGTCCAGGAACAGCACCCAGTCGCCGGTGGCGGAGCGCAGCCCCGCGTTGCGTGCCCCGGCCGTCCCCTCCGACGGGGGCGCGTGCACCGGCGGCACCACCCGGCGGTCCCGCCCCGCGTACCGCGAGACCACGTCCGCCGCCGGGCAGCCGGGGCCGTCGCAGACCGGGATCAGCTCGACGTCGCCGAAGGACTGGGTGAGGACCGAGTCCAGCGCCCGGGACAGCCGGCCCGCTACACCATGGGACGGAACGATGACGCTGAAGCGGGGCATACTGCTCTTTCTGTCGAGGTGCGGGTGGCTGTGCCGGTGGCGGCCCGGAGCGGGTCAGCGGGCCCGGCGCCGGCCGGGCCGCCCTGCGGGGCGCCAGGTCTGCGGACGGCTCGGCGTGGGCCGGGACGGACTGGACGGCATGCGGACTCCTCTCGGGGACAACGGTGTTCAGCGGCTCTCGGTGACGGTCCGGGGCGAAGCCGGCCGCGGCGCGATCCCCAGCGGGGCCCGCTGGCGCGACGCGGCCGGCGACGGCATCGGGCGCCGGGCGGGCGGCACCCCCGGAAGGCCGCCGGGCTCACCCAGCACCACGTGCCGGACGACCCGCTCGGCCGCCCGGCCGTCGTCGTGCGGGCAGAAACGCCGGCGGAACGCGGTCCGCAGCTCCGCGGAACGCGACCCGCGCCAGTGACCGGACGTGAAGATGTCGATCAGCTCGTCCTCGCCGCGCGCCACCGCGCCCGGCGGACACGCCCGCAGATCGAGATAGGTGCCCCGGACCGCCTCGTGGGCCTCCCAGTCGTCGATCAGCAGCACGACCGGCCGGTCCAGGCAGACGTAGTCGACCATGATCGACGAGTAGTCCGTGACCAGCGCGTCCGAGGCGAGGCACAGCTCCTCGACCCCCGGGTGGCCGGTCACGTCGAGGACCCGGTCCGAGGGGGTGGCGAGCGGGCCGTCGTGGCCGTGCGGGGCGCGGGCCAGCACGACGTGGCGCGGACCCAGGCGGCGCACCACGCGGTGCAGGTCGACGGGGGCGCGGGGGTAGGCGCGGGCCGTCGGCGCGTAGAGGATCACGACGGCGTCCTCGGGCACGCCGAGTTCCCGGCGGACCCGGACCGTGTCCGCCGGGGTCGCCTGCCGGAACACGTCCGCGCGCGGACTGCCGTACTCCAGGACGCTGTACGCGCCCGGGAAGGCCCGCTCCCAGGTCAGGGTCGCGTGCCGGCTGGGGGAGACGAGGTAGTCCCACCGGTCGACCTCCGCCAGCAGTCCGTCGACGTCCGGGTCCGCGCCCGGGCGTCCGCGCAGGTCGAGGCCCGTGCGCTGGAACGGGGTGCCGCGCCGGGTCTGCACCAGCACCTGGCCGGACCGCTTGACCAGCCGGCGGTCGAAGGCCGCGTTGTGCACCAGGTACCGGGAGCGGGCCAGCGCCGTCCAGTAGGCGGCGGTGTCCGGGCGCAGCACGCGCACCCCGGACGGCAGCGCGCCCCGCTCCCCGGCGCCGGTCACCCAGGCGGTGCGGATGTGCGGGGCGTGCGCGCGCAGCGCCCGCTCCAGGGCGCCCGGGTGGCAGCCGTGACCGGGCACGCCGTGCGCGGCGAACACGGCCCGGTCCGCGCGCACCGGCAGCAGGCGCTGCACGCGGTAGTGCAGACGCAGGGCGCCCGCCCGCAGGCCCCGGCGCAGCCGGACGGCCGTCCGCGCGGCGCGGCGGAGCAGGGCCGCCGTGCACCGCAGCACGTGATACGTGCGGTGCAGCCCCATCCGGACCAGGGCGTGGTGCAGCCGCACGCGCGGCGGCAGCGGACCGCCGGGGCAGTGGTAACGCCGGTAGTACGTACGGGCCTTGCGCAGGAACTCGGCGCGGCTGCGGCGCGGCAGCCGGTCCCGGCGGGCGAACACCACGACCAGGTGGTCCACCATCCGCCGGAACAGCAACGGCCGCCAGCGGGCCAGCTCGGGGCGCTTGTCGACGTACGCGAAGACCCGGTCGTACTGCTCGAAGACGTCGAAGTGACGAGGGCTGACCGTGCCGAGGATGCCGCCGCTGCGCCGCTGCCGGTAGTGCACGCACACCCGGTCCAGCGTCGCGATCGACCCGGCCGACATCAGCACCGGATACGTCCAGGGCGTGTCCTCGTAGTAGCCGGTGGGGAAGACCAGCTCCTCGGCCTCGACGAACTCCCGGCGGTACGCCTTGTTCCAGGCGACCATGAGCAGCCGCAGCAGACCGGGCCGGTCCGTCAGCCGGAAGGGCGCCGGTCCCTCCTCGGCGAGGTGGGCCGCGGCCTGGTTGCGCACCGTCTCGCCGGTCCAGAAGGTGCGCGCGTAGTCGTAGACCAGGACGTCGGGTTCGCCGGTCTCCTTCAGCCGGCCGGCGATGGCCTCCAGGGAGCCCGGGGTGAGGGTGTCGTCGCTGTCGAGGAAGACCAGGTAGTCGCCGGTGGCCTCGGCCATGCCCGCGTTGCGCGCGGGGCCCAGGCCGCGGTTGCGCGGCAGGTGCACGGCACGCACCCGGGGGTCGCGGGCCGCGAACTCGTCGATGATCGCGCCGCACGCGTCCGGCGAGCAGTCGTCCACGGCGATCAGTTCGAGGTCCGGGTACGACTGGGTGAGCACCGATTCCAGGCACTCGTGCAGATACGCCTGCACCTTGTACGCGGGGACGATGACACTGAACCTGGGCAAGGCACATCCACTCGGTCGGCCGGGGACGACGGGCGCTGTCGCCGTGCCGGGAACGGCCGATGGAGTGACTTGGTTACGCGATCCGAGGCATCCGGGGGACCGGCCGGGTGAACGGCGGGGGCGGGCCGGCACCGGCCCGCCCCCGCCGAAACGGGCTGTGTGGGCGCCTACTTGACCGCGCCCGCCATCACACCGGACACGAACTGCCGCTGGAAGGCGAAGAACACGAGCAGGGGGATCACCATCGAGATGAACGCGCCGGGCGCCAGGACGTCGACGTTGCTGCCGAACTGCCGTACCTGCGTCTGCAGGGCGACCGTGATCGGCTGGCTGTCGGCGTCCGTGAAGATCAGCGCGACCAGCATGTCGTTCCACACCCACAGGAACTGGAAGATGCCGAGCGCGGCGATCGCCGGACCGCCGAGCGGCATCACGACCCGGAAGAACAGGCGCAGTTCACCCGCGCCGTCGAGCCGGGCCGCCTCCAGCAGCTCCCGGGGGATCTCCGCGAAGAAGTTCCGCAGCAGGAACACCGCGAAGGGCAGCCCGAACCCGACGTGGAAGAGGACCACCCCGATCAGGGAGCCGAAGATGCCGATGTTGCCGAAGAGTTCGGCGATCGGGATCAGCGCCACCTGCACGGGCACGACCAGCAGCCCGACCACGCCCAGGAACCACCAGTCGCGGCCCGGGAACTCCATCCACGCGAACGCGTAGCCCGCGAGCGCGCCGATGACGACGACGAGGACCGTCGCCGGGACCGTGATCAGCACGGTGTTCAGGATCGAGTCCGTGATGTCGCTGTTGCCGAGGAGCTTGTCGTAGCTGTCGAAGGTGAGTTGGGACGGTTTGCTGAAGACCTCCCACCAGCCGCTCGAGGACATCTCGTCGGGCGGCCGCAGCGACGACAGCAGCAGTCCGAGCGTCGGGACCAGCCAGAACAGGCCCACGACGATCAGGAACACCCGCACCAGTCCGCCACTGACGAACGAGACGAGCCGGGCGCCGAGGGAGCGCTCGCCCTCGACGGCGGTGAGCGGCTCGGGCGCCGCCTTGGTCAGCCTGCCGGCGTCCGCACTCATCGCCGCACCTCCCGCCTGAGCCGCCGGACGTTGAACCACATCACCGGGATCACCAGCAGCAGCAGGAACACCGAGATGGCGCTCGCGACACCGGGCTGGTCCTCGGAGAAGCCCTTGCGGTACAGCTCCAGCGCGAGGACGTTCGCGTCGTCCTGCGAGGAGCCCGGGGCGATGATGAAGACCAGGTCGAAGACCTTCAGCACGTTGATCATCAGAGTGACGGTGACGACCGCGAGGACGGGCGCCAGCAGCGGCACCGTGATCCGGCGGAACACCTGCCACTCGTTGGCGCCGTCCACGCGCGCCGCCTCCAGCAGATCACGGGGGATGCCCGCGAGCCCCGCCGCGATCAGCACCATCGCGAAACCGGCCCACATCCAGATGTACGACCCGATGATCGCCGGGGTGACCAGGGACGGGCCGAGCCAGTCCACGCCGTTGTACGGCTCCTTGAAGTTGTCGGCCGGGAGCCGCAGCCGGGCCCCGTCCGCCGCGGCCGGCAGGGTGAACGTGCCGTCGTCGGCGGCCGTCGTGGACGCCACGACCTCGCCGTCCTTGACCGCCTCGATCCGCATCCCGGCATAGCCGAGCTCGGCCGGGTCGATACCGCCGAGGGTGCCGACGCCCTTGCCGCGGGTGAAGTCCTGCCAGGTGGTGCCGGTGACCTTGCCCGGCTCCGCCTTCGCCTGCCCGGCCTTCGCGGCGCTGTCCGGCATCTTGTCGGGCGCCACACCGACGAGGGGCAGGGAGACCGGGGTGCCGGCGCTGACGGGGTCCTCGGTGAGGAAACCGCCGCCCGGCGCGGCCCGCAGCGGCGACTCACGGCCCGGGTGGGCCTTGGGGAACGCCGACGACTGCGCGAACGTGTCGTGCACGCCCACCCACACCGCGTTGGCGACGCCCTTGTCCGGGTCCTGGTCGTACACCAGCCGGAAGATGATGCCCGCCGCCAGCATGGAGATCGCCATCGGCATGAAGACGACCAGCTTGAACGCCGTGCCCCAGCTGACCCGTTCGGTGAGCACCGCGAAGATCAGGCCGAGCGCGGTCGCGACGGTCGGGGCGAACACCACCCAGACGACGTTGTTCTTCAGGGCGGTGCGGATGCCGTCGTCCGTGAACAGCGCCTGGTAGTTGTCGAACCCGGCGAAGCCGTCGCCGGACTGGTCGTAGAAGCTGCGGATCACCGAGTACCCGATCGGGTACACCACGAGCGCGCCGAGCAGCACCAGGGCGGGCAGCAGGAACAGCACCGCCACCGTTCTGCGGGTGCCGGTCACGCTCTTGCGCGACTTCGGAGCGGCGGGAGCCGGAGGGGCCCCCGCCGCCTGTGCCGACGCCATCGCGTCAGTTTCCGTAGGCCGCGGCCGCGTCGGCCTCCAGCTTCTGCTGGGTGCCGGCGACGTCCGACGGGTTCTTCAGGAAGTCCTGCAGCGCCTTCCACTCGCCCTTGCCGGGCGTGCCGCCGAACGCCTGCGGCGCCTGGTCGGACATGTCGAAGCGGAAGTCGTCACCGGCGTCGACGAGGGCCTTCGCCATCGTGCGCTGCACCTCGTTCGGGTACGCCGCGTTGTCCACGCTCTTGTTCGGCGACAGATAGCCGCCGAGCTTCGCCTGGATCGTCGCCGCGCCCGGGGAGGCGAGGAAGGTGGCCAGGGCCTGCGCCGCCTTGGAGTCCTCGAGGATGACGGCCGCGTCGCCGCCGGAGACGACGGGCGCGGTGTCGCCGACCGTCGGGAACGGGAACACCTTGGCGTCGGTGCCGACGTCCGCCTTCGCCTGCGTGATGTTGACCTGTGCGAAGTCGCCCTCGTAGACCATGGCGGCCTTCGGCTGGTCGCCGCCCGTGAAGGTCTGGGTGACCGAGGTCGGGAAGTCCGTCTGGAGCGCGCCCTTGGCGCCGCCCGCCACGTAGTCCTTCTTGCCCCACACCTGGGCGAGCGCGGTCAGCGCGTCCTTCACGGACGGGTCCGTCCACTTGATCTCGTGCTTCGCCAGCTGGTCGTACTTCTCGGGACCGGCCTGGGAGAGGTAGATGTTCTCGAACCAGTCGGTGAGCGTCCAGCCGTCCGCGCCGCCGACGGAGAACGGGGTGACCCCCGAGTCGTACACCGTCTGAGCGGTCGCCAGCAGCTCGTCCCAGGTCTTGGGCTCCGCGGCGCCCGCGTTCTCGAACGCCTTCGCGTTGTACCAGATCAGGGACTTGTTGGCGGCCTTGTAGTAGACGCCGTACTGCTTCCCGTCGACCTTGCCGATGTCCTGCCAGCCCTGGGAGTAGTTCTCCTGGAGCTCCTTGAGCGCCTCGGCGCCGAGCGGCTTGGCCCACTTCTTGTCCACGGCCTGCTTGATGGCGCCGGGCTGGGGCAGCATCGCGACGTCCGGCGGCTGGCCGCCCGCGACCTTGGAGCCGAGGAAGTTGATGATGGGGTCCTGGGCGGGGACGAACTTCACCGTCGCGCCGGTGCGCTTCTCGAACTCCGCGAGGACCTTCTTGAAGTTGGCCTGCTCGGCACCCGTCCAGACGGCCGCGACCTCCAGGGTCTCGCCGTCGAGCTTCGGCAGGGTGACGGTCGAGGCGGGCTCCTTGCCGCCGTCGTCCTGTTTCCCGCCGCTGTCGTTGTCGTCGCCGCCGCAGGCGGTGAGGGAGAGGGCGAGGGCACCGGCGGCGACGGCCGCCGCGGCCCTGGCGGCCCTGCGTGTCCGGTTCTTGCTGCTCGTGCTGTGCATCACTGCCCCGTTCTTCGTGCCTCGTCGAACGTTCGAGCGCTGTCCCGTGCGTCTGGTCTACGCCCTGCCCCAGGGGTCGGCAAGACCGCGTCCTCTGTCAACTCGGGGATCGTGACCGCCTCGTGACCAGGCGCCAGGCTGCGGGCACCAACGGTCGGGATCGCGTCACGGCGGCGGGCCGAGACGGGTACGCACCGGCGCCGCGGATGCCCGGGCCCCGTCAGAGCAGGGAGGGGACCTCCGTGGCCGAGACCTCGCGGGCCGCTCGTTCCAGGGCGCTGGCCAGGAGGGCCAGGTCGGTGGGGCCGTTGCCGAGTTCACGGACGGGTCGCCGGGCCGGGGGGTCGCCCATGCGGTGCCACTCCAGCGGGACGACGGTGGGCCGCAGCGTCGCCGTGCGCGGGATGCGCCCCGTGACCCGGCCGCCCTGGAACGGCACGGTCCGCCCGTCCGCCCGGACCAGCCGGCCCCGCCCGGGCGCCGGGGCGTCCGGGCCGGTCGTCACGGCGTCCAGCGTCACCCGCAGCGTGGCCCGCCGCGCCGGCTCCGACTCCGCCGCCCGGCCCCCGAGTCCGGTCGCGGCCACCAGATGCACGCCCAGCCGCTCGCCGTCCCGGGCGACCGCCTCCAGCGCGCGTATCACCGACCCGGCGGCCGGCCGGCCCGGCGACCCCAGCGAGGGGTGGACCAGGGCGTCCAGGTCGTCCACGACCACCACGAGCCGGGGCAGCGGCGGCACGGCGTCCGCCTGCCGGCGGGCCGCGCCGGGCCGCAGCCGGATCGTCGCGCTGGGCGGCGACTCCAGATCGCCGTCGCCGGCACCCGCCCCGGCCGCCCGCTGCGCGATCATCCGGCCGGTCAGCGCCCGGCCGGTGTGCCACTCGGTGAAGTCGGAACGCCCGAGCAGCTCCGCGCGCCGCTTCAGCTCCGCGCTCAGCGACTGCGCGAACTCCCGCATCCGCACCGGGTCGTTGGCGGTGAGATGCGTGGTGACATGCGGGACGTCCGTGCACACGCCCAGGCCCTCGCCGGGGCCACCGCCCGCGCCCGTGCTGTCGCGGCCGTCGATGAGCACGACGCCAAGCCGGTCCGGCCGCTCGGCCGCCGCGAGCGACGCGACGACGGCCCGCAGCAGTTCGGTGCGCCCGGCGGCGGGCGGGCCCTCCACCAGCAGATGCGGACCCTCGGCGCCGAGGTCCACGCCGACCGGCCCGTGCGGTCCGGCGCCGAGTACGGCGGTCACCCGGCCGCCCAGCGCCTGGGTGTCGTCGGCCGCGTCGGCCCACCGCGCCATCAGGGACGCCGGGGTGGCCCGCGCCAGACCCAGCTCGTCCAGCAGCCGCGCCGACTGGGGCAGCGGCACGGACACCCGCACCTGGCCCTCCCCGGCCGCCCGGTCCGTGCGCAGCGGCGCCAGCGCCCGCGCGAAACGCTCCGCCCAGGCGGCGGACACGGCGTCGACGGTGGCCACCGTGCCGTGCCCGACCGGGCCGCGTACGCCCGGCACCGCGCCCTCATGGCCTGCCCCGGCCCCGCCGGGCGCACCCCCGTCGGGCGCGACCCGCATCAGGCGCAGCGCCGTCGCCACGTCACCGCTGAGCAGCGCGACCGCGCCGCAGGCGCGGAACGCCGGGGCGACCGCGCAGGCCGCCTCATAGGTGTCCGTGACCGGGGAGGCGGGCGAGGCCGACGCCGTCTCGGCGAGACACACCACGTGGATGCCGGCCCGCGGGCCTTCCAGGGCCAGCCGGGCCACCGCCTCGCGCAGATCCGCGCCGCCGGGGTCGCCGTCCACGACGAGGACGGAGTACGGGCCGGTGAACTCCGGTGCGCCGGCGGCCGGATCGTCGTCCCGCGCCCAGGAGGGGCGGTGCCCGGCGGCGCGCGGTGCGGGAACCCGGCCGTCCGCGGCCCGCTCGCCGTCGTCGTGGTCCGTCAGGTCCTCCAGGCGCCGCAGCAGCTCCTCCACGCGCGCGGTGGCCTGTTCGCGGTCGTGGGCCAGCAGCAGCCGGCAGTCCTGGCCGTGGCCCGGGCGGACATGCGGCAACCAGCCCAGCCATGCCCACTCGGCGGTGCGCTCGGACAGCGGGCGGGCCCGGTCCGTGCTGACCAGCACGATCTCCAGGGTGTCCGGCGAGTGCAGCGCGGCGAGCTGGGCGAGCACCGCGCGGGTCAGCCCGGTGAGGCGCTCGCGCGGACCGGCCAGCCCGAGCGCACCGGCCTCCCGCAGATCGGCGGTCACCGGAACGGCGGGCAGCAGGCCCGAGCCGTCGGGCGCGGCCCGGTCGGCGGTGCCGAGCCGCACCGTGAGGGCCTCGGGGTGGCCGGGGCCGCGCTCCCAGAGACGGGGACCGGGGCCGAGGGCGGTCAGCAGCAGCGACGCCGGGTCCGGCCAGGTCTCCGGCAGCATCGCGCCGCGCCCCGCCGCGGTGGGGCCGGTGGGCTCGGCCGGCTCTTCGTCGTACGGCCCCTCGGCGGCGGGCTCCGGCTCGCCGCGTCCGCCGGCCAGCCGCCGTGCCCAGGCCGACAGGCCGCCGCGCCTGCGCGCGCCCGCCGGGGCTTCGGTGCCGCGCGGCTCGGTGCCCGGGCGTGCGGCGTCCGGCACCGGGCGGGGTCCGTCGAGGGGGCCCACCTCGAGGCCGGTGGCGTGGGTGTCGCCGCCGCGCGGGCGGGGGACGGAGCCGTGCGCGCCGGCCCGCTCGGCGTGCGGCGCCCCGCCCTGCGGGGGGACCACGGGCGGTTCGGCCGGGGTGTGCCCCCGGGCGGCCGGGCCGTCGGAGGGGGCCGGGGTGCCGTCCGCCACGCGCGCGTGCGCCGCCGGTGCCGGGCCGGTGCCGTCGCCGCCCCGCGGGCACACCCGGACGTGCCCCTCGCCGTCCGGCTCCGTGGGCACCCGCGCGCCGGGGCCGCCGGCCGGCGCGAGCCGCAGCGTGGACTCGCCGACGCGCAGCAGCGCGCCGGGGACGAACCGCACCGGGCGGGTGGTCAGCCGGGTGCCGTCGAGCGTCGTGCCGTTCGTCGAGCCGAGGTCGGCGACCGCGACCCGGCCGTCCGCGCCGACCGTGACCGCGCAGTGCAGCCGGGAGACGTCCGGGTCGTCCAGCGGGACGTCGGCGTCGGCGGAGCGGCCGACGCGGATCTCGCCGCCGTGCAGCAGATGGACGCCGCCCGCGTCCGGGCCGGCCACGACATGCAGCTGCGTCGGGGCGTCGTCCAGCTCGGGGTGGGGCTCCGGGGCCGCCGGGGCGCCCAGGGACAGCACCGCGCCGTCGGTCAGCGGGGGCTCGCCGAGGGTGCTGCGCCGGTCGTCGAGCCGCTCGGTGCCCGCGTAGAGCACGACCGGGCCGCCGCCGCGCTCGCTCTCCGCGCCGCGGGCGGTGCCGCTCTCGCCGGACACCGCGGAGGCCAGGGCCGACGCGACCGCCGACAGGGCCGTGCCCGCGGGCGCCGTGACCAGCACGTCGCAGCTCGCGGCGGCGCCGCGCGCCGCGGAGGGCGGGGCCAGCGGGTCTACGACGGTCAGCCGGATCTGCATCGGCGTCAGCGGTCCCTTCTGCGCGCGGGCGCGGGCACGGAACCACCCCACCCCACACGAGCACATCGGCCAGTACTCCCCGCATCCTCGCACCTGCCACCGACAACCCGCCCCCCGCCCGAAGGCAAGTGATCTTGATTGGTCGGCTCTGCCCGCAAAAGTGCCGGACAACGGCCCTGCCGGTGATCACTTGAGATCGCTCACGTCCGTTCGCGGCAACCACCGGACTGAGCCGAGCGTCTTTCCTTCGAACATGTACGGGAGGCCGTACGTAAGACGCACAGAATGACGACCGCCGGTGCCCGGGG
The DNA here is from genome assembly GCF_042731455.1 of Streptomyces sp. NPDC059852. Classification (NCBI taxonomy): domain Bacteria; kingdom Bacillati; phylum Actinomycetota; class Actinomycetes; order Kitasatosporales; family Streptomycetaceae; genus Streptomyces; species Streptomyces sp. NPDC059852. Next base: position 56,942 of record NZ_JBHWJK010000013.1, read on the forward strand.
GCCCGGCACTACAGTGGGTCGGAACGTAGGCAAGCAGCAGGGAGCGCGACGTGCGGCCGGTAGGCAGCAAGTACATCCTCGAGGAGCCGCTGGGTCGCGGCGCCACGGGGACCGTCTGGCGGGCCCGCCAGCGGGAGACCGCGGGCGCCGAGGCGGCCGTGCCGGGCCAGCCCGGCGAGACGGTCGCGATCAAGGTCCTCAAGGAGGAGCTCGCCGGCGACGCGGACATCGTCATGCGCTTCCTGCGCGAGCGGTCCGTGCTGCTGCGCCTGACCCACCCCAACATCGTCCGGGTCCGCGACCTGGTCGTCGAGGGCGAGCTGCTGGCCCTGGTCATGGACCTCGTCGAGGGCCCCGACCTGCACCGCTACCTGCGCGAGAACGGCCCCTTCACCCCGGTCGCGGCATCCCTGCTCACCGCCCAGATCGCCGACGCGCTCGCCGCCAGCCACGCCGACGGCGTCGTCCACCGCGACCTGAAGCCCGCCAACGTCCTGCTGCGCCAGCAGGGCGGCGAGATGCACCCGCTGCTCACCGACTTCGGCATCGCCCGCCTCGCCGACTCCCCGGGCCTGACCCGCACCCACGAGTTCGTCGGGACGCCCGCCTACGTCGCGCCCGAGTCCGCCGAGGGCCGCCCGCAGACCTCGGCCGTAGACATCTACGGCGCCGGCATCCTGCTGTACGAGCTGGTCACCGGACGACCGCCGTTCGGCGGCGGCTCCGCCCTCGAAGTGCTGCACCAGCACCTCAGCGCCGAACCGCGCCGCCCCTCCACGGTCCCCGACCCGCTGTGGACCGTCATCGAGCGCTGCCTGCGCAAGAACCCCGACGACCGGCCCAGCGCCCAGAACCTCGCCCGCGCCCTGCGGGTCGTCGCCCAGGGCATCGGCGTGCACGCGAACTCCGCGCAGATCGCCGCCGCCGAGGGCGTCGGCGCCCTCCTCGCCCCGGACCCCGCCCCGGCCACCGTGCCGGGCTCGGCCGACCCCACCCAGGTGCTGCCGCACGGCGCGGGCTCCTTCGACCCGAACGCCGCGACCAGCGTCCTGCCGCACACCGGCGCGCCCGGCGCCGCCGACCCCACCGCCGTCCTGCCGAACACGGGCGGGCGCGGCGCGGCCGACCCGACGGCCGTGATGCCGCCGGTGCCGCAGGGACAGCCCGGCGGGCCCGGCCCCGAGGACCCGCACCCCTGGCAGAACCAGCTGCGCGCCGCCCGCGACCGCAACGAGCAGACCCAGGTCCAGTACCTCGACCCGAACCAGGACCCCCTGCGCCGCCGCCCGCAGCGGCAGGTGGCCCGCCCCCAGCCCCAGCCGCAGCCCCAGCAGCCCCAGCAGCCCGCGCAGCCCCAGCAGCGTCCGCCGCAGCGCGGCCGGCAGGGCGGCTACACGCAGCCGCGGCAGCACCAGCCGCAGCCGTACGCGCCGCCGCGCCAGCCGCAGCAGCCCCCGCAGCGCTACGCGCCCGAGCCGCAGCGCCCGCAGCGCGAGCCGCGTGAGCCGCGCCGCCGCGGTGGCAACCCGATGCGGATTCCCGGCCTGGGGTGCCTGAAGGGGTGCCTGTTCACGATCGTCATCCTCTTCGTCGCCGGCTGGCTGGTCTGGGAGCTGAGCCCGCTGCAGGAGTGGATCGGCACCGGCAAGGGCTACTGGGAGCAGCTCAGCAGCTGGCTCGGCACGGTCACCGACTGGATCGGCGACCTCGGCGGGAGCTCGGGCGGCGGCTCGGGCGGCGGCACGAGCACCGGCTGACCCTCCCGCGACGACGACCGCCCACGGCTGTACGGACCCTCCGGGGACCGTACGGCCTTCGTGTGTCTGGGGATTTGTCGACACCCGGTGGGTGATTTCCGCCTCCGCGGTGAAGGCCGGCCGTCCGACCGCGTAGTTTTGTCGACCGGGGGTTCCCAGGGTCTGTCGGCTGGGGGTCCGGGGGTCGGCCCCCGGGAGGACGCAGCGGCGGCACAACGCGTCGGTAGGAGCAGTCTTGGCACGGAAGATCGGCAGCCGGTACACCGCCAACCAGATCCTGGGGCGGGGCAGCGCCGGCACGGTGTGGCTGGGCGAGGGACCGGAGGGCCCCGTCGCCGTCAAGCTGCTGCGCGAGGACCTCGCCTCCGACCAGGAACTCGTCGGGCGGTTCGTGCAGGAGCGCACGGCCCTGCTCGGCCTCGAGCACCCGAACGTCGTCTCCGTCCGCGACCTGGTGGTCGACGGCAACGACCTCGCGCTCGTCATGGACCTGGTCCGCGGCACCGACCTGCGCACCCGGCTCGACCGGGACCGCAGGCTCGCGCCCGAGGCGGCCGTGGCGATCGTCGCCGACGTCGCCGACGGTCTGGCGGCGGCCCACGCGGCCGGTGTCGTGCACCGGGACGTGAAGCCGGAGAACATCCTGCTGGACATGCAGGGCCCGCTCGGCCCCGGCGGCGCGCACCCGGCCCTGCTGACCGACTTCGGTGTGGCCAAGCTCATCGACTCCCCGCGCCGCACCCGCGCCACGAAGATCATCGGCACCCCGGACTATCTGGCCCCGGAGATCGTCGAGGGCCTGCCGCCCCGGGCGGCCGTGGACATCTACGCCCTCGCGACCGTCCTGTACGAGCTGCTGGCCGGCTTCACCCCGTTCGGCGGCGGCCACCCCGGCGCGGTGCTGCGCCGCCATGTCACGGAGACGGTGGCGCCGCTGCCCGGCATCCCCGACGAGCTGTGGCAGCTGATCGTCCAGTGCCTGGCCAAGGCCCCCGCCTCCCGGCTGCGCGCCTCCGAGCTCGGGGCGCGGCTGCGCGAGCTGCTGCCGCTGGTCGCCGGGATGCCGCCGCTCGACGTGGACGAGCCCGACGGGGAGCCGGAGGAGGACGAGGCCCCTGCCGCCTCCCCGGCCGACCCGGCGGGGGAGCGGGTACGGCGCCGGGGCGCGGTGCCGCTGGTGCGGGGCGCCCGGCCGACCGACTCCAACCGGGACACCCACACCTCGATGCGGGTCCCGGCCCCCGACGAGCTGGCCGGCGGCGCCCGCGGCACGGCCCGGGTGCCGCGCGCGGCGGGCGCCCCGCGGCCGGGCTCGGCCCGGCACCGCGCCGCGACCCGGCGGCGCCGGCTGGCGCTGGGCGGGGCCGCGGTGGTGCTGGTGGCCGCGGCGGGCGTGGGGACCTGGCTGGCGATCTCGGACGACGACGCCGGGGCGACCCCGCAGGACACCCGCACCACGGCTCCCGCGACCCCCTGACCCGCTCCCCGGCCGGTGAGACGCCCGAGCGGGTACGGCACCCGGAGCTCGCCGCTCTGCGGAGCCGTTACGCTGGAGGCGTGGCAGTCGTCGATGTATCCGAAGAGCTCAAGTCCCTCTCCTCGACCATGGAGTCGATCGAGGCCGTTCTGGACCTCGACAAGCTGAGGGCAGACATCGCCGTGCTCGAGGAGCAGGCGGCCGCGCCGTCCCTGTGGGACAACCCGGACGAAGCGCAGAAGATCACCAGCAAGCTCTCCCACCTCCAGGCGGAGGTGAGGAAGGCCGAGGCCCTGCGCGGGCGGATCGACGATCTCGCCGTGCTGTTCGAGATGGCCGAGGAGGAGGACGACCCGGACACCCGTGCCGAGGCCGAGTCCGAGCTCGCCGCCGTCCGCAAGGCGCTGGACGAGATGGAGGTCCGCACACTCCTCAGCGGTGAGTACGACGCCCGTGAGGCGCTCGTCAACATCCGCGCGGAGGCCGGGGGCGTCGACGCCGCCGACTTCGCGGAGCGGCTCCAGCGGATGTACCTGCGCTGGGCCGAGCAGCACGGCTACAAGACCGAGATCTACGAGACCTCGTACGCGGAGGAGGCCGGCATCAAGTCGACCACCTTCGCCGTGCAGGTGCCGTACGCCTACGGCACCCTCTCGGTCGAGCAGGGCACGCACCGGCTGGTGCGCATCTCGCCGTTCGACAACCAGGGCCGCCGCCAGACGTCGTTCGCCGGTGTCGAGGTGCTGCCCGTGGTCGAGCAGACCGACCACATCGAGATCGACGAGTCCGAGCTGCGCGTGGACGTGTACCGGTCCTCGGGCCCCGGCGGACAGGGCGTCAACACCACCGACTCCGCCGTGCGGCTGACCCACATCCCCACCGGCATCGTCGTCTCCTGCCAGAACGAGCGGTCGCAGATCCAGAACAAGGCCACCGCGATGAACGTCCTCCAGGCCAAGCTGCTGGAGCGGCGCCGCCAGGAGGAGCAGGCCAAGATGGACGCCCTCAAGGGCGACGGCGGCAACTCGTGGGGCAACCAGATGCGGTCGTACGTGCTGCACCCCTACCAGATGGTCAAGGACCTGCGGACCGAGTACGAGGTCGGCAACCCCGAGGCCGTCTTCAACGGCGAGATCGACGGCTTCCTGGAGGCCGGGATTCGCTGGCGCAAGCAGCAGGAGAAGTAAGAGAAGTCATTTGTCGACAAGGCAACTGCCGCCCACCGGGCGGCAGTTGCCTTTTGTGTGCCTGCATGTCTGGGTTTTACATCACACTCACAGCTTCCAACCCATGGCAAAGAACCCGTAGTTGGACATCGCGCCCGCAACGGCCTTGACGTGTTCTTGAAAAATGGGAAGGGTGAAGCGTGGCATACGTATTTCTGGGGCGCATGTGAACCGGGGGGCTCGAGTTGCGTCACCTCCGTCGATCACGGCCGGCCCCTGAACGCCGCCACTCTGACGATTCAGCTACTGGGGGTAGCAACCAGATGACCAAGAAGACGCGGATCCGTATCGCGCGCCTCGCCGCCGGTGCCGTGATCGCGGCCGGCGCCTCGCTGACCGCCGCGGGCGCCGCCTCGGCCGCGGAGTCCGAGGACTGCCTCCTCGGGATCTGCCTCGGCGACGAGGACCCGACGGACCCGCCCACCCAGGACCCGACGGACCCGCCCACCGAGGTCCCGACCGACCCGCCGACCGAAGAGCCCACGATCCCGACGGAGCCCACCGAGGAGCCGACGGAGCCGCAGGAGCCGACCGACCCGGCCGAGCCCACCGACGAGCCGTCCAACCCGGGCAACGGGAACGGCACCGGCGGCGGCAACGGCAACGGCGGCGGCAACAATGCCGACCCCGACGGCGGCACGTCCACCCAGGAGGAGGGCTCCTCCTCCCTGACCGACACCGGTTCGGCCGCCACCGGCACCAGCACCACCGCCCAGGGCGGCGGCGCCGAGCTGGCCGAGACGGGTGCCGCGCAGACCACGTTCCTGCTGGTCGGCGCCGCCACCATGATCGCCGGTGGCATCGGCTTCCGCGTCCTTCCGCGTCTCGCGGGCGGCCGTGGCGGTGCCGCTGCCTGACGGTAGCCGTCACGCGCACACCGCGTGAGCGGGGCCTTACGGCCGAGGGGCCCGGAGCGATCTTCGCTCCGGGCCCCTCGGCATGTCGGTCCGTGGGGGAGGCGGTGCCTCACACCGTCTGGTGCGCCAGCAGGGCCACCGCCGCGATCAGCACCGCGAGCAGGGCGACCAGCGCCATCGGGTTCAGACCCGCGAACGGGTTCTCCTGCTGGAGCCGCTGGCGGTTCGCCCGGCAGACGGGGCAGCGGCCCTCGCTCACGGGTGCGGCGCAGTTCGCGCACACCAACCGGTCGTACGTCATGCGCCGCCCTCCTCGCGCTGTCCTCCGAGAGGTTCAACGGGTCCGCCACCGGATACGTTCCCCTCCCTGTCTACTGTGCCAGGTTCCCCCGCAAAGGGCGCGGGCGCTCTCTCAGGGCGTAGCGGGCACCGGTACAAATGCGCACAACCCTTTACACAACCCCTACGGTGCCTGCGCTCCCCGGCCCGGTTCGCGTATGGTCACGCACACCTACCCCCGGCGACCCGTGGTGCATCCGTGATCCGATTCGACAACGTCTCCAAGGTCTACCCCAAGCAGACCCGCCCCGCACTCAGGGATGTGTCCCTGGAAGTGGAGAAGGGCGAGTTCGTCTTCCTCGTGGGGTCCTCCGGCTCCGGAAAGTCCACCTTCCTGCGGCTCATCCTCCGCGAGGAGCGGTGCAGCCACGGACAGGTGCACGTCCTGGGCAAAGACCTCGCCCGCATCTCCAACTGGAAGGTGCCGCAGATCCGCCGCCAGCTGGGGACGGTCTTCCAGGACTTCCGCCTCCTGCCCAACAAGACCGTCGGCGAGAACGTCGCCTTCGCCCAGGAGGTCATCGGCAAGTCGCGCGGCGAGATCCGCAAGTCCGTGCCGCAGGTGCTCGACCTCGTCGGGCTCGGCGGCAAGGAGGACCGGATGCCGGGCGAGCTGTCCGGCGGTGAGCAGCAGCGCGTCGCGATCGCCCGCGCCTTCGTGAACCGGCCCAAGCTGCTCATCTGCGACGAGCCCACCGGCAACCTCGACCCGCAGACCTCCGTCGGCATCATGAAGCTGCTGGACCGGATCAACCGGACCGGCACGACGGTCGTGATGGCCACGCACGATCAGAACATCGTGGACCAGATGCGCAAGCGCGTCATCGAGCTGGAGAAGGGCCGCCTCGTCCGCGACCAGGCACGCGGCGTCTACGGCTACCAGCACTGACCCGTCCCCGTCCACGGAAAGGCCTGAAAGAGCCGCCATGCGCGCCCAGTTCGTACTCTCCGAGATCGGTGTCGGTCTCCGCCGCAACCTGACGATGACGTTCGCCGTCATCGTCTCCGTCGCCCTGTCGCTCGCCCTGTTCGGCGGGTCGCTCCTGATGAGCGACCAGGTCAACACGATGAAGGGCTACTGGTACGACAAGGTCAACGTCTCCGTCTTCCTCTGCAACAAGAGCGACGCGGAGTCCGACCCCAACTGCGCCAAGGGCGCGGTCACCGAGGACCAGAAGAAGGAGATCCGCGCCGACCTGGACAAGATGACGGTCGTCGACAAGGTGACCTACGAGTCCCAGGACCAGGCGTACAAGCACTACAAGGAGCAGTTCGGCGACTCCCCGCTGGCCGCGTCCCTGACGCCGGACCAGATGCAGGAGTCGTACCGGATCAAGCTGAAGGACCCCGAGAAGTACGAGGTCGTCGCCACCGCCTTCGACGGGCGGGACGGCGTGCAGTCCGTGCAGGACCAGAAGGGCATCCTGGACAACCTCTTCGGGCTGCTCAACGGCATGAACTGGGCCGCGCGGGCGGTGATGGCGCTGATGCTCGTCGTCGCCCTCATGCTGATCGTCAACACCGTGCGGGTGTCCGCGTTCAGCCGGCGCCGCGAGACCGGCATCATGCGCCTGGTCGGCGCCTCCGGCTTCTACATCCAGGCGCCGTTCATCATGGAGGCCGCCGTCGCCGGGCTCATCGGCGGCACGGTCGCCTGCGGCTTCCTGGTGATCGCGCGGTACTTCATCATCGACCACGGCCTGGCCCTGTCGGAGAAGCTCAATCTGATCAACTTCATCGGCTGGGACGCGGTGTTGACCAAGCTGCCGCTCATCCTCGCGACGAGCCTGCTGATGCCGGCGCTGGCGGCGTTCTTCGCGTTGCGCAAGTACCTCAAGGTGTGACCAACGCCAAGGGGGCCGTACGGGGTTCGGACCGTGCGGCCCCTTCGCGTTGTCCTAGACTCACCGGCATGTCAGGCCGTGACCTGTTCTGTCAGCCCCGCCGCTTCGGCCGCGGGGCCGCCCTGACATTGGTGTTCGCGAGCGTGCTCGTCGCCGGTGCGGCGACCGGCTCCCTGCCCGGACCCGAGCGGAAGTCCCCGTCCGGCACCGCCCGTTCGGCGGCCCCCGGACCCCGGCACGAGGACGTCGCCGCGGCCGCGGCCGACGCCATGGCCGCCGGCACATCCCCCGTGGAGGCCGCCGAACGGGCGGTCAGCCGCAGCGGCGACCGCTGGGGCGCCATCTACTCCCGCGGCGAGTACGAGGAGTTCCAGGAGGCCCTCGACGGCCGGTACACCGGGGTCGGGCTGTGGGCCGGGCGCCGGCGCGACGGTGCCGTCGAGGTGACGAAGGTGCGCGCCGGCTCGCCCGCCGCGGAGGCCGGCATCGAGGTCGGGGACCGGCTGCGCAGCGTCGACGGCGCACCGGTCGACGGCCGCCCCGTCAGCGAGATCGTCGCCTTGCTGAGGGGCGACGCCGACGACGCGGCCGCCGGCACGTCCGTCGTCGTGGGCCTGGAGCGCGGCGGGCGCGATTGGGAGCTCACCCTGCGCCGGGCGAAGCTGTCCACCGACCCGGTCACCGTGCGCAAGGGCGCCGGCGGCGTCACCGTCATCCGGATCGCGTCCTTCACCAAGGGCAGCGGGGACGCCGTGCGCGCCGCCCTGCGCCGGGCGCCCTCCACCGCCGGTGTCGTCCTCGACCTGCGCGGCAACTCCGGCGGCCTGGTCACCGAGGCCGTCACCGCCGCCTCCGCCTTCCTCGACGGGGGGCTCGTCGCCACCTACGACGTCGACGGCGCCCAGCGTGCCCTGCACGCCGAGCCGGGCGGCGACACCGGCCGGCCCCTCGTCGCGCTGGTCGACGGCGGCACGATGAGCGCCGCCGAACTGCTCACCGGCGCCCTCCAGGACCGCGGCCGGGCCGTCGTCGTGGGCAGCCGCACCTTCGGCAAGGGTTCCGTGCAGATGCCGAGCCGGCTGCCCGACGGCTCCGTCGCCGAGCTGACCGTCGGCCACTACCGCACCCCGTCCGGGCGGACCGTGGACGGGCGGGGCATCGCCCCCGACCTGCCGGCGGACCAGAAGGTCCTGCAACGGGCCGAGACGGTCCTCAGCGGCCTCGGCGACTCGTAAAACGGCTTCCCGCGCACCCCGTCCGTAGTGCGAAAATGGACGGCACTATGAGCAAGGGAATGTACGTACCGAAGGAGTCCCAGCCCAAGCAGGGCGGGTCCGCCGCGAAGGCCAGGGACGGCGAGAAGGGCGGCAACAAGAAGATCGTCGCCCAGAACAAGAAGGCCCGGCACGACTACGCGATCATCGACACCTACGAGGCCGGTCTGGTCCTCATGGGCACCGAGGTCAAGTCGCTGCGCGAGGGCCGGACGTCCCTGACCGACGGCTTCGTCCAGATCGACGGGGGCGAGGCGTGGCTGCACAACGCCCACATCCCGGAGTACCACCAGGGCAGCTGGACCAACCACTCCGCGCGCCGCAAGCGCAAGCTGCTCCTGCACCGGGAGGAGATCGACAAGCTGGAGGCGAAGTCCCAGGAGACGGGTCACACCATCGTGCCCCTCGCCCTGTACTTCAGGGACGGGCGCGCCAAGGCCGAGATCGCGCTCGCGCGCGGCAAGAAGGAGTACGACAAGCGGCAGACCCTGCGGGAGAAGCAGGACCGGCGGGAGTCGGACCGCGCGATCGCGGCGGCCCGGCGCCGGCAGCGGGGCCACTGACGGACGGGAATGCACTGGCATCGTCCGGCGTTGGTCACGTACGATGGCATCGCACCTCACAGAGGGTGCGGCTCTTGAAAACACCACATGGGGATGATCGGTTTCGACAGCGGCTGTCGAAGCAGGGGAAGCGTGTCGAGGAAGCGGCAATGATCTCGTAAACCATATGTCGCAAAAAATAATCGCCAACACCAAGCGCGATTCCTTCGCCCTCGCTGCCTAAGTAGCGACTCGCGAAGTGTCAGCCCGGGGCTGTTCCCGACCCGGATCCTGGCATCAGCTAGGGAACTAAACCTTGATCCCGGTCACGGGGTGAAAAGGGAAATCAAACAGTGACTGGGCCCGTCGGCGACTTGTTCGCGTGATCGCCGGGGCCGAGAAAATCGCAGCGAACTGCACACGGAGAAGCCCTGATTCTGCACCGTTGGACGCGGGTTCGATTCCCGCCATCTCCACGATCGAGAAGGCTCCGGCCCTCTCACCCATGTCGGCACAGGCCCCGTCGCTTCCGAGCGGCGGGGCCTTGGTCGTTTGTGACACTGCTGTGACGGCGGGTGTGGGGTGCGTCACAGCTCTGGGAGCGCTCCCCTGGTGGGGTGGGCGGATGCCCAGACTCCCGCGCGCGGTACCCCCTGTCCTGGCCGGCCTCCTGCTGCTGACGGCGTGCGGCTCGCACGACGCCACATCGGGCGCGGACGGCGGTGACGGGCGGGTCCGCGCCCGGGCCCTGTGCCCCTCCGACTACACCCAGTACGGCGCCACGCCCCCGGCGGACCGGCCGACGGCGACCCCCTCCGGCACCCCCACCTCGCTGCCCCTGCCGTCTCCCGTGACGGAGGAGAACGGCGTGCGGGTCACGAAGCTGTACGCATGGGGTCCGGAGAGCGGGTGCACGGGCGTCGACTACAGCGCGGAGTTCGAGGTCGTCAACAAGACCTCCGCCCCGGCCACTTACACGGTGACCCTCACGTTCAGCTCGGCGTCCGGCGGCGCGGCCGGCACCGCGGAGCATGTCGTCGAGGCGGTCGGGCCCGGCCGGACCGGCAGGGGCGCCGCCGCGATGACCGGCACGAACCCGGGCGATGCAGAGGTGACAGGCGTGAAGGTGCTCAGGGTGCGCAGCGTTCCCGTCGCCGAGGCGTCGTCGGCGGCCGGGCCTTGCCCGGAGTCGGGCGTGCACGTGTACGCCGACCGGGGGGACGCGGCCATGGGGCTGCGGGTCGTCGGTCTGCACCTGGTCAACTGCGGGACCGCGCCGTACGCGCTCGACGGCTATCCGGAGCTGGAGATCCAGGACGAGGACCACGACACCGTGAAGGACGTCCGGATCCTGCGGGGCACCCAGGAGATCGGCACCGGGATCGGCGGCCAGGAGGCCCCGCAGGCTCTGACGCTGCGTCCGGGGGAGGCCGCCAGGACCACACTGGCCTGGCGCAACACCACCCAGGCCGGCACGCCGGTGAACGCGCCCTACGCCCGCGTGTGGGCCAGGCCCGGGGCCGACCCGGTGACGGTCGTCCCCGAACTCGACCTCGGGACGACGGGCCGGCTCGGGGTCGGCCCGTGGCAGCGGGACGAGACGTACCGGGACCCGGAGGCCGGCGCCCGCCCGTGAGTCTGTTCCTCGTCCTCCTCGCCGGGGCGGCCGCGCTGTATCTGCTCGGCCGGTCGCGGGTGCCGCCCGGCATCCAGGTGGCCGTGCTCACCGCGCCCCCGGTGGTGGCGGTGATGTGGCTGCTGGACGAGGTGTTCGGTCGGCGGGCCGTCGCGGTCGCCGTCGGCGCGGTGTTCCTGGTGGTCCTGGTCGCGCTGAACGGGCTGCTGGAGCACCCCCGGCTGCCGCTGTGGGTGAAGCTCGCGGTGTTCGGGACGGTGCCGGGGGCCGCGCTGGCCTGGCTGCTGGTCGTCACCGCCGACGACACTCTCAAGGACCCCGGAGAGGATCCCTGTTCCCTGCATCACGGCGGGACGGGCGTCTCCGAGGTCTTCCCGCCGCGGGCGTACTGCCGCTTCCCGGACGGCCGGACCCTCGACCTCGCGCCGGTCACCCAGGCCGTGTTCTGGGTCTGCCTCGTCGTCAGCCTCGGGTTGCTCGCGACCGGGCTGGTGCGGGCCGTGCGGGATCCGCGGGCGGTGGCCCGCCGGTTCCGGTGGACCCGGCGCGGCTGAACCACCATGCGGCGGGCGCCCGTTGTGGTGTCCGGCCCCATATCGGCGTCCCGTCCGTGCTTCTACGGTCCCTCCGCATGACACCGACCAGAGCCGCACGTCCTCGACTCGCCGTCCTGGTGACCCTGCTGGTCGCCCTGACCTCCGTCCTCCTCGCCCCCGGCCGGGCCGCCGCCGCCTCGCTCCAGGAGGTGACCGGGTTCGGGTCCAACCCCGGTGCCCTGCGCATGTTCCGGTACGTCCCCGACGGGTTGCCCGCCGGCCGGCCGGCGGTCGTCGCGCTGCACGGGTGCACCCAGAACGCCGCCGGGTACGGCACCGGCAGCGGCTGGCTCCAGCTCGCCGACCGCTGGAAGTTCTCCGTCGTGCTGCCGCAGCAGCAGAGCGCCAACAACCTCTCGTCCTGCTTCAACTGGTTCCAGGCCGGCGACATCGCGCGCGGCCAGGGCGAGGCCGCGTCGATCGCGCAGATGGTGGACCGCCAGCTCGCCGACACCTCCGGTGACGCCTCCCGGGTCCAGGTCACCGGGCTGTCCGCCGGGGGCGGCATGACCGCCGTGATGATGGCGGCCTACCCGGAGAAGTTCGCGTCCGGCGGGATCGCGGCCGGGCTGCCGTACGGGTGCGCGCAGGCCGCCGGGTCGCCGTACGTCTGCATGTACGTCGGCGCCACCCAGACCGCCCGGCAGTGGGGCGACCGGGTGCGGGCCGCGCGGCCCGGGTACACCGGGCCCTGGCCGACGCTCGTCGCCTTCCAGGGCACGGCCGACTACACGGTGAAGCCGGCCAACATGACCGACCTGACCCGGCAGTGGACCGACGCGCACGGCACCGACCAGACCGCCGACGTCAGCGACACGGTCGCCGGGTTCCCGCACCAGGTGTTCCGGGACGCCTCCGGGCGCGCGGTCGTGGAGACGTACAGCCTCACGGGGATGGGCCACGGGCAGCCCGTCGACCCCGGCAGCGGCATCGAGCAGTGCGGGACGGCCGGGGCGTATCTGCTCGATGTGGACCTGTGTGCCGCGTACCGGATGGGCCGGGCCTGGGGGCTCGGCGGGTGATGGCCCGCCCCGGACCCGTACGGGGGATTTCCGGGTCCGGGGCGGTGCCGGTGCCGCGACCGGTGGCAAGGGGGCCGCGGCTGTCCGGGGCGCCGGCGACGGGGGAGGTCGCCGGCGCGGTCCTCAGGGGACGGGGTCAGGCGAAGGCGGGCGCGTTGCGCTTCGCCCAGCCCGCGAAGGAGCCGGCGGGACGGCCGAGGAGGCGCTCGACGTCGGGGCTGACGCGCTGCTCGGCGGGGAGCGGCTCCCCGAGGATGTCCAGGGTGCCGTCGATGACGGGCTCCGGCATGAACCGCGCCATGTGCTCGCGTGCCTGCGCGCGGGTCAGCTCGACGAAGCCGACCTCCTCGCCGAGGGCCTCGGCGAGCGCGGCGGCCTGCTCGCGCGGGGTGACGGCGGCCGGACCGGTCAGCTCGTACGTCTGCCCGGCGTGGCCGTCCTCGCGCAGCACCACGGCCGCCACGGCGGAGATGTCCGCCGGGTCCACGACGGGCAGGGCCACGTCGGCGAACGGGGCGATCACCGCGCGCTGGGTGCGGACGCTCTCGATCCAGGCGTAGGCGTTCGAGGCGAAACCGCCCGGCCGCAGGATCGTCCAGTCCAGGCCGGAGCCGCGCACGGCCTCCTCGAACTCGCGCAGCCGGCCGTGCGAGAGGGCGTCCGGGCGGGTGGCGTTGATCTGCGAGGACAGCAGCACCACGCGCCGCACCCCCGCCTCGCGGGCCGCGGCCAGCACCTCGGTGGCGGGCGCGCCGCCGCCCAGCAGATCACCGGCGAGCAGCAGGAACAGGGCCTCGGCGCCCTCCAGGGCGGGGCCGAGCGTCGAGGGATCGGCGAGGTCGGCGCGGACATGCCGCGCTCCCTCCGGCAGGTCGTGGGAGAGGGGATTGCGGGAGACGGCCGTGACCTTCTCGCCCGCGGCGGTGAGCGCCTCGACGAGGGGACGGCCGACGTTCCCGGAGGCTCCGGTGACAACGATCATGAGAACTCCCAAATGCGAGTGGACAAGGGTGAGTTGGGACCAAGTGGTGCGATGTGGTGCGATGTCTTCGACAGTAGCATCCTCGGTATAGTAGGTACCTAGAGGAAAGTGACTAGGGAGTCGCCGCGTCCTCCAGTTCCTCGTAGCGGACCCGCAGCGCGCGGCCCAGCCGGGCCAGCTGGGCGCGGGCCGCGGGCGGGCCCACCACCTCCACCCGGTCGGCCAGCCCCGCCAGCTGCGCCGCCAGCACCTCCAGGGAGGGTCCGGCCGCCTCGATCTCCCGGCGGCCGTCGCCGAGCAGCCGCCCGATCCGCAGCCGCCCGCCGAACAGCCGCTGCAGCACGGGCAGCGCGTCCTGGTCGGCGTGGGCCGTGACGGCCGCCGCGAGCAGCCGGTCCTCCAGCCGGCCGGCCAGTGAACGCCAGGCCGCCGCCAGGTCGAAACCGGCGGGCCGCAGCACCGGCTCACCGGTCCGCTCCACCGAGGTCACCCGGCCCATCCGGAAGGACCGCAGCCCGTCCGTCGTGCCGGCCACGAGATACCAGTGGCCCGCCTTGTGGACGAGGCCGAGCGGGTCCACCGCCCGCTCGGCCGGCTCCTCGCCGGGGCGGGCGTACCCCAGCCGGACCCGCACCCCGTCGAGGACGGCCCGTTCCAGCTCCGCCAGATGCGGGTCGGCCGCCGTCACGGCGGCGCCCGACCAGTCCAGCTCGTCGACGATCCGGGCCCGGGACGCCGCCTCCGCGTGCGGCCGCAGCGGCTCCGGCACCGCGCGCAGCAGCTTGCGCAGCGCCGACCGCAGTTCCGGGGAGGCGCCCGCCGCCCCGGCCGCCAGGAACAGGGCCCGCACCTCGGGCGAGGTCAGCCCGGTCAGGTCCGTGCGCGCCCCGCCGACCAGCTGCCACCCGCCGCCCCGCCCGCGCTGGGCGTAGACGGGGACACCCGACGCGGTCAGCGCCTCCAGGTCGCGGCGCGCGGTCCGCTCGGAGACCTCCAGTTCGGCCGCCAGCTCCGCCGCCGTGACCCGGCCGCGCGCCTGGAGGAACAGCAGGGCCGCCACCAGCCGGTCAGCGCGCATCGCCGCTCACCCCTTCGGGTAAATAGGCCGGAGGGTGGCCCATTTCGCCGGAAGACTCGACGGCATGACCCATCCCGAGAACACCTCCGCCACCCCGCCCGCCGACCCCCGCGACGGCCTGTTCAAGGCCGTCGACCTGGCCGGTGACGTGCTCGCGTCCGTGCGGCCCGAGGACTACGAGGGCACCACGCCCTGTCCGGACTACTCGGTGCGCCAACTGTCCCTTCACCTCGTCTCCGTGCTCCGCCGTGTCGCCGTGATCGGCGCCGGCGGTTCGTTCTTCTCCGTCCCGCACTTCGCCGAGGACGTCGCCGACGGCGCCTGGGCCGAGGCCTGGGCCGCCGGGACGAAGGAACTGCGGTCGGTCTGGTCGGATCCGGCGGTCCTGGGCCGGGAGATCGGGCTGCCCTGGGGGCCCGTCCCCGGCGCCGCCGCCGCGGTCATCTACACCAATGAGTTCGTGCTGCACACCTGGGACCTGGCCAAGGCCACCGGCCAGAAGCCCGCCTGGGACGACGCCGTGCTGGCCGCGCCGCTGGCCGCGATGCACCGGGCGGTGCCCCGGGAACCGCGCGGCGGCCAGGTGCCGTTCGGCCCCGTCGTGGACGTCCCGGAGGACGCCCCCGCCATCGACCGCCTGGTCGGCTGGTACGGCCGCAGGCCCTGACCCCGCCCGGTCCCCGCGGGTGCCCGGAGGGGAGGGCACCCGCGGGGCGGACGGCCGGCGCTCAGGCGCCTATGGACTGAGGGAAGCGGAAGAACCGGTTCGGGTCGTACGTCTTCTTGATCCGGGCCAGCCGCGGGTAGTTCTCCGCGTAGTACGACTGCTTCCAGTCCGTGAGCGAGGGGTCCATCCAGTTCTGGTAGCTCTCGCCGTTGGACAGCGGGTCGATCGTCGCGAACCCCCGGTCCACCCAGGTGTTCGCGACCGCCTTGGCCTCGTCGGTCACCTGGGCCGGATCGTTGATCAGCACCCGGTAGTTGACCGAGAAGAGCGAGTCGCGGTGCACGTACGCCGTCGCCGTGCGGGACGGCTCGTTGGCGGCGCCGCCGAAGAAGTGGAAGTCCAGGTAGCGCGCCTGGCCCGCCCGGCGGTCCGCGTCGAACGCCGTCATCACGTCCGCCCAGCCGCTCGCCGCGTACGGCCGGCTGCCCAGGCGCGTGCGCTCCAGGCCGTAGGCCGGCCGGGACAGCGTGCCGGAGGGCGTCTTCTCGGAACGCTGGCACTGGTCCTCGGTGAGGGTGGCGCAGCCGAAGATCATCATCATGAGCTGCTGGTACGTCATCACGCCGTCCTGGCGCTGCACCGGCGCACCGGTCAGGGCGAGCAACCGGGCGGCTTCGGCGTCGAGTTCGGCCGGGGTGCCGCGCGAGGCGAGGAAGACGTTGGCCTGCGGCACCGAGCCCGGCGCCGCGTCGGGCTGCACCACGTAGGCGCCGCCGCCGATCGTGTGCGGGGCGTCCACCAGCCAGCGGGCCACCCCGTCGAGGACGTCGGCCATCCGGTCGTACGGGAAGATCAGGTTGCTGATCGCCATCTGGTCGCCGGTGTGCGGGGTCACCGTGAACCGGGTGACGACGCCGAAGTTGCCGCCGCCGCCCCCGCGGATCGCCCAGAACAGGTCCGGGTTCTGCTTCGCGGAGGCGGTCACCACGCGCCCGTCGGCCAGCACCACCTGCGCGGCGGTCACCGCGTCGCAGGCCATGCCGGTCGGCCGGGTCAGGAAGCCGAAGCCGCCGCCCTGCAGGAAGCCGCCCGCGCACACGGTCGGGCAGCCGCCCTCGCTGACCACCAGGTGGTGCGGGGCCAGTGCGCCCAGGATCGTGACGTTCTTCGCGCCCGGGCCGATGTCCACCGACGAGGCGCTGTTCACCGTCACGGCGTCGAGCTGGGACACGTCGATGATCAGGCCCGGTGTCGTGGACCAGCCGCCGTAGTTGTGGCCGCCGCTGCGGACCGCGGTGCGCACACCGTGGTCCTGGGCGAAGCGCACACACACCGAGACGTCCGCCGCGCTGCGGCAGTAGGCGACGGCCTGCGGGTTCACCGCGTCGAACTGCCCGAGCTCCAGCTGCCGGGCGACGGTGTAGTAGGGGTCGGAGGGCAGCACGAGCCGGCCCGAGAGGCGGCTCGCGAGCCGGGCGTACGGCACGCCCGCGCCTTCGGCGGCCACCGGAACGGCGGGTACGAGAGCGAGACCGGCGGCTGCGGAGCCGGCACCGAGCAGGGTTCTACGACTGATCACACGGTGTCCCAGAGTCGATACGGGTGACGGACGGTCGGGGAGCGGCCCGCACAGGGCCGAGCGCTTGGGGGTGGCACCACGCCCTGTGCGGACCGGATCGGGGGTGGGGGAGTGGGGGGAGGAGGTCAGGAGACCTTCTTGCCGCGCAGGGCGGACTTCGCGACGCCCTTGAGCATGGCGCGGCCCAGGTCGCGCATCTCCTTGGGGCCGTTGGTGCTGGCCCACCACATGAACTTGATCATCGTGGGGGTGGTGGCCCGGTAGAAGCGGTGGTCCTCGCCGTCCTTCCAGCCGAACGGCGTGTTGACCGACTCGCAGTCGTTGATGGCCTGGAAGACGATGTCGGCCGCCTTGTCGCCGTCGATCTCACCGGCCTCGTACTTCAGGCAGGTCTCGTGGGTGACGTCGAGCAGATGCTTGAAGGCGTGGCTGTCCGGCCACCACAGGCCCGGGTAGGGCGCCTTCTCCATGTTGCGGAAGTGCCGGTCGTCACCGTCCAGTTCGAACTCCTGGCGGGCCTGGATCTGGCGCATCGTGGCGGGTGTGGTGAAGCAGGCCCAGACCCGGAAGACCGCGTTCCAGAGCCGGAAGTGGGAGAACGCGATGTACGAGCTGTCGACGATCATGTCGTTGTACGTCAGCAGGCCCTGCTCCAGGCGCTCCACGTACTCGAAGCGCTCGGCGGAGAAGTCGCCGTCGCGCAGCGCCTCCAGGACGCGGTAGCACAGGGCGTCCACCACCTCGAAGGTGTTGGACAGGCCCCGCGAGTACAGCGGGTCCACGAAGCCGGCGGCGTGCGACATCAGGCACCAGCGGTCGCCCACGGTCTGCTTCGAGGAGTACTGGATGCGGTCCGGCGTGGAGATCCACTCGCGCACCCGGCGCGCGCCCTCGAACTGGCGCTTCACCGCCGGGTACATGTCGAGGTAGTGCTGGAACTCCTCGTCCGGCGTCTTGTCCTTGGGCTGCGGGTACAGCCGCTCGTCGAAGGTCAGCCCGACGCTGCACATCGGGTTGCGGGAGTCCTTGTAGTTGTCGAACGGGATGATCCAGAACCAGCCGCGCTCGATCAGGTGGTGCAGGGTGCCGCCGTGGAAGGGGGACTCGGCGGGCGGGCGCAGCGCGTCGGGGTAGCCGCACACGTCGTCGTAGGGCTTGATGCCGACGTAGTGCGTGAACATGGAGCGCGCGTGGTGCCGGATCCGTGTCGGCTTGTCGCGCAGGTCGAACTTCTGGGCGAGCGGGGAGCGGAAGCCGCTGGCGTCGATGAGGTACTTCGCACGGAAGACCTCGCCGTTCTGGCCGGTGACCGTGACGCCCTCGTCGTCGAAGTCCAGGTCGGTGGCGCGCCAGTTCTGGCGCAGCGTGCAGCCGTACTTGGCGGCGACGTTGAAGTAGTAGGTGTCGGTGTCCTGGCGGAACATGTGCGACGCCTCGGTCAGCATCTTCGGGATGACGAACATCGTCGCCTCGCGCGGGTCGGGCTCCCGGTCGGGGACGTGCCGCACGAAACCGAAGCTCTGCTTCCTGCCGTGGTGGGCGCCGATGTGCTTGGTGACGGCCTTGATGTCGAGCAGGTGCTTCAGCTCGGGGACGTCGTAGCGCACGGCGAGGATGTGCAGCCACTCCACGAGCTGCGGGTTCTGCGACTCGCCGACCGCGAACCGCGGGTGCTGGCCGGCGTCGACGAGCACCACCTTCGCGCCCTGACGGGCCAGGATCGCGCCGGTGATCGAACCGCCGATCCCGGCGCCCAGGATGATGACGTCGCACTCGGTCCACGCGCCGGGCTGCGGTGGCGTCTTCTGCGTCTCGGCCTTGCCGGTCAACTCGGGACTCCTCTTCTGGCGGTGGGGGCTCAGCCGGCGGCGGGGGCGCCGAACCAGCGCTGCAGGGCGGTGGCCAGACCGTCGGCGGTGCCGTCCGTCCCGACCCAGGCGATGTAGCCGTCGGGGCGCACCAGCAGGTCGGCGGCGGGGGCCTCCGGGTCGGGCCGGGAGGCGGCGACGACGTCCACGCGGTCGGCCCAGCCGGCGGCGGCCTGCGTCAGGGCCTCGCCGCCGCGCAGGTTCAGCAGCAGCGGGCGGCCGCGCGTGAGCAGCGCGTACGTGCTGGTCTTCTCGTCGCCGACCAGCAGGTCCTGGTCGGGCAGCCGGCGGCCGAGCAGCGGGTGCCCGCCCTCGCCCATGTCGTAGGTGATGTCCAGGCCCGTGACCAGGCCGACCAGGTGCTTGCGGACCGCCTCGATGCCGACCAGCTCGCCGAACAGCTCGCGCAGCGGCTGCATCTCGGGGCCGCCGAGGTAGAGGGAGCGCTGCACCAGCGTGTTGGCGACGATCCGGCCGCCGACCGGGTGGCGCTCGGAGTGGTAGGTGTCCAGCAGCCCCTCGGGTGCGTGGCCCTTCAGTGCGGCGGCCAGCTTCCAGCCGAGGTTCACCACGTCGCCCACGCCGGCGCTGATGCCCTGCGCGCCGATCGGCAGGTGGATGTGGGCGGCGTCGCCGGCCAGGAAGACGCGGCCCTTGCGGTACTCGGCGGCGTGCCGGCTGGCGTCGGTGAAGTAGCTGGTCCACAGCGGCCGGTACCCGGTGATGTCCTCACCGGTGACGCGCTGGAAGGCGGCGGCGACCTCGGGGAAGGTCGGTGCCTCCGTCGTCGGGCGGACGCCGGCGCCGCGCTCGAAGACGACCACGCGGGTGGCCCCCGGACCCAGCGGCAGCACCACGACCATGCCGGCCTCGCCGACCTCGCCGGTCGGGCGGATGCGCAGCTCGTTGGTGGCGACGTCGGCCATCAGCATCTCGATGGTGGCGCTGGTGCCGGGGAAGTCGATCCCGGCCAGGCGCCGCACGGTGGAGCGGGCGCCGTCACAGCCGACGAGGTAGGCGGCGCGCAGCGTCTCGGCACCGTCGGGGCCCGCGACCTCCACGGTGACGCCGTCGTCGTCCTGCGTCATGCCGACGACCTCGTGCCCGCGGCGGATCTCGGCGCCGAGGCCGGTGGCCCACCGGTGCAGGATCGCCTCCGTCCGCGACTGCGGAACCCCCCGGACGCCGAAATTGCCGCCCTCGACGATTTGGTAGTCGATGGGCAGTCCGCCGAAATGGCCGAAGGGTATCGTCTCGAGTTCACCGAATTCATCGAGAAGTCCGCGCTGACCGAACTCCTCGATGGTGCGCGCGGAAAATCCGAGGGCACGGGACTGCTGCATCGGTGCGGTCAGCCGGTCGAGGACCAGCACCTCGTGCCCCGCCAGGCGGAGTTCACCGGCGAGCATGAGTCCGGACGGGCCGGCCCCGGCGACGATCACGTCGGCATGAAAACGGTTCATGTTTCCTCTCCCAGTGGATTTTTCACCAGTATTCCGGGGGAGCCGGGGAAGCTGAACGGCCGTAAGTACAGGTCTCTGACAAGTTTCGTCAGAGATTCCACAGCAGGGTCAGGGGGTGGAAATACGCCGAGGGCGCCGGCGGTTTCGCGCCCGGCGCCCTCGGCGGGTGTGCGCCCCGCTCACAGCAGGCCCAGCACCCGGTCCACGTCGATCTCGATGACGACCAGGCCCGGCGGCTCCGGCGGCGGCGACCAGTACCGCTTGGCGTACCGCCGGACGCCCTCCTGGACCCGTGACGGGTCGTCGTGCACGGTGGCGGTGCCCTCCAGGGTGATCCAGCGGGGCCCGGCCGTCTGGCACAGGGAGACCCGGCCGCCGGGCGCGGCCAGCACGTTGCGGGCCTTGCGCCGGGTCACCGCGGTCATCACCCGGGCCAGTCCCGCCTCGCCGTCCCAGGTGAAGCGCACGGGCGTCACATGGGGCGAGCCGTCGGGGCGGAGCGTGGTGAAGGTGCACAGCTGGTTCTCGGCGAGGAAGTCCTCGGCCGCGGGGGACAGACGCGGTGACGTCGGCATACTCGGTCCGATCTCAGGCGGTGGGGGCGGCGGGCTGGTCCGCGGCCTTGGTGAGGGGCAGCAGGATCAGCGTGAGGACCAGGCCGGCCGCGGCGAAGCAGGCACCGGCGAGGAACGCGTCGTGGAAGACCTCGGTGCGCGCCTGGGTCACCCGCGCGGGCACCCCGTCCGCCCACTTGGTCAGCTCCTCGACCTGGCGGAAGGCGTAGGTCGCGGCCACGGCGAGGCCCAGGGCGCCGCCGACCTCCTGCGCGGTGTTGATGAGACCGGCCGACAGGCCGGACTCGTCCTCCTCGGTGCCGGTGAACGCGGCCACCTGCACCGGCACGAAGGACAGGCCGAGACCGAGGCCGGAGATCAGGAAGGCGGGCAGCAGGTCCACCGCGTAGGAGGCGTCGGACGGGGCCCGCCACAGCAGGAACATGCCCACGCTGGTCAGGGTCAGGCCGACCATCAGCACCGGCTTGGCGGCGACCTTCGTCACCAGCTGGGAGGCGACGCCCGCGCCGACCGCCACGATCACGGCGAGCGGGACGTACGCCAGACCGGTGCGCAGCGCCGACCAGTTCAGGACCTGCTGCATGAACAGGCTGGCGAAGAAGAACAGGGTGACGCAGGTGCCCAGCAGCAGGATCGCGACGACGTTGGAGGCGCGCAGCGACTTGCGCTTGAAGACGCCGAGCGGGATCAGCGGCGCCTGGGCGCGGCGCTCGATCAGCAGGAACGCGATGAGCAGGACCGCGGAGAGGGCGAAGCCGCCGTAGACGCGGGCCATGGGGACGTCGGAGTCGTCGACGGTCTGGCCCAGGCTGAAGATGAGCAGCACCAGACCGGCGGTCAGGGTGACGGCGCCGGCGACGTCGAAGGAGCGGCTGCGCTCGGCGGCCCGGCTCTCGGCGACGACCCGGGGGGCGAGCACGGCCAGGACGAGGCCGATCGGCACGTTGATGAAGAAGATCCAGCGCCAGCCGGGGCCGTCGGTCAGCAGACCGCCGAGGGTGACACCGGCGACGGCGGCGATGCCGCTCAGCGCGCCCCACGCGCCCAGCGCCTTGTTGCGCTCGGCGCCCTCCTCGAAGTTGTTCGCGAGCAGGGACAGCGCGGCGGTCGCGATGAACGCGGCGCCGAGGCCCTGGGCGCCGCGCGCCACGATCAGCATGGCCGCGCTCTGGCCGAACCCGGCGAGCAGCGAGGCCAGGGCGAACAGGATCAGGCCGGTCTGGAGCATCCGGCGGCGGCCGAAGGCGTCGGCGAGCCGGCCGGTCAGCAGCAGGAAGCCGCCGAGCAGCATGCCGTACGTGGTGACGATGTACTGCAACGACGTCTGGGAGATGTGCAGTTCGTCCTCGATCGTCGGCAGGGCCACGTTGACGATCGACACGTCGAGGAAGGTCATGAACCCGGCCAGGCAGAGGAACGCCAGGATGAGTCCGGGACGCTTCGGCGGGGCCGACGCGTCGGTGGAGTGGGGAAGGCGCAGCGACTCTTGGGTCGACATGTCGCTCCTAGTGGGAGGTGAACGGAAGGGTTCCGTAGGGACGGGACAAGGAGGGAAAGGACATGGCGCGGGGCCGGGAGCGGGGAAGCTCACCGCCTTCCGGGAAGCTAGCATCCTGGGTAAAGTAGGTACCTAGAGGAAAGTGGCTTCCCGGGAGGATCCGCATGGACGGCACAAGCACGATGGGCGGCGCCGCGAAGCACGCCGCAGGGGTCGACTCGGAGCTGGCGTGCCCGGTCTCCCCGGTGGTCGACATCGTCTTCAGCCGCTGGACGACACCGATCCTGTGGACGCTGAACGAGTTCGGCCGGCAGCGCTTCGTCGAGCTCCAGCGCAACATCCGCACCATCACGCCGAAGGTGCTCACGCAGCGGCTGCGCCAGATGGAGCGCGACGGCCTGGTGGTGCGCACGTACCACCCGGAGGTGCCGCCCCGGGTCGAGTACGAGATCAGCGAGCTGGGCCGCAGCCTGGCGCCGATCTTCGCCCACCTCGCCGACTGGTCCGCGGAGAACCTGCACAAGGTCGAGCGGGCCAGGCGGGAGTTCGACGACGCCGACCTGCCGGCCGGGGCGCCGCGCTGACGGCTCAGCCCCGCGCCACGGCGTCCAGGACACGCATCGCGCCCTTGTAGAACACCAGCGGATCGGCCTCCTCCTCGGAGGTGCCGAGGGCGGTGACCTCACCGACCACGATGGCGTGGTCCCCGCCGTCGTACTCCTCGGCGAGACGGCACTCCAGGAACGCGAGCGCCTCGGTGAGGACCGGCAGTCCGCCGGCCGAGCGGTGGTGCGGGACCTCCGTCAGCCGCGCCGACTCGCGGCCCGCGAACTTCCAGGCGAGCCCTTCCTGTCGGTGCGTCAGGAAGTTCACCACGAAGCCCCGGGAGCGCTGGAGCACCGGGCGCAGCCGGGACTGCCGGTGCAGGCAGAACAGCACCAGCGGCGGGTCCAGCGAGACGGACGTGAAGGAGTTCACCGTGGTCGCGGCGCCGTCCTCCGGGCCGCCGGTGGTGATCACGGTGACGCCGGTGGCGAAACTGCCGCACACCGTGCGCAGCGCGCGGCCGTCGACCGGTGGTCGCGGCTGCCGCTCGTGCGGGGACAACGGCTGGACGGGTATCACGGGATCCCCCTCGTCAGGTGCGCGGCGCGGTCGCGTCCGCGACGGGTGTGGGTGCCACGGTGAGGTCGCCGGCCGTGAGGTGCTCGCGCCGGGACAGCAGCGGGGCCGCCATCGCCGTCGTCACGAGGGCCATGATCACCAGCATGGTGAACATCCGCCCGTCGAGCACGCCGAGGCTCACCGCGGCGTTGAGGATGATGAGTTCGGTCAGGCCCCGGGTGTTCATCAGCACGCCCAGGTCCTTCGCCTCGCGCCAGGACAGGCCGGACAGCCGGGCCGGGGCGATCGCGCCGAGCAGCTTGCCCGCGCAGGCCACGGCGACGACCAGGGCCAGCGCCAGGCAGTCGGCCGCCGTCAGCGCGCCGAGGTCGACACCGAGGCCGGTGACGATGAAGAAGACCGGCAGCAGGATCACGCTGACGTCGTCCAGCGGCCGGCGCAGATGCGCCGCGAGCACCCGCCGGGGTTCGCGCGGCATCACGAAGCCGAAGAGGAACGCGCCGAAGATCTGGTGGATGCCGATCCAGGACGTCAGCCACGACGAGGCGAACACGCCCGCGCACAGCACCGCGAGCAGCGCCGGCCAGCGCTCCATGGCAGCCCACCGCCACACCAGCCGCGAGACGAGCGGCCGTACGACGACGAGCATCACGGCCACGTACACCACGCTCAGCGCGCCGATCCGGGCCAGGTCCGCGTAGTCGCCGTCCGAGCTGACCAGCGCCGAGACGTACGCCAGCAGACACCAGGCGAGGACGTCGTCGATCGCGGCGCTCGCCAGCGACAGGGCGCCCACCCGGGTGTCCATCAGCTTGTTCTCGGTCAGGATGCGGGCCAGCACGGGGAACGCGGTGACGGACATCGCGGTGCCCATGAAGGTGGCGAACGCCAGGAACGAGATGTGCTTCCCGGTCACCGTGTCGTGGTGCGGGTACAGCACGGCGGCGGCGGCCACCCCGAGCCCGAAGGCCAGCACGATCGACGACAGCGAGACGCCGGCCGCCAGCCGGGCGTGCGGCCGGATCAGCCGCCGTTCGAACTCCCAGCCCACCACGAACATGAACAGCACCAGGCCGACCTGCGCCACCGCCGACAGCAACGGCCGTACATCCGTCGGGAACAGACGGTTCGTCAGGTCGCCGGGGAACAGGCCCAGCAGGCTCGGCCCGAGCACGATGCCGGCCGTGATCTCCCCGATCACCTTGGGCTGGCCCACCTTGCGGGCGAGCGCCCCCAGACCGGCGCCGACCAGCAGGATCACCCCGATACCCAGCAGCATGGCGGCGATCCGGTCCTCCTGGACGCCTGCCGCCAGGGCCCTCATCGGGCGTCCGCCGGGCGGGGCGGGCTGCCCGTCGACCACACCAGCTGGAACGACAGCTCCGTCAGCCGCCAGCCCTGACCGGTGCGCCGGGCCGCGCCGCGCACGAGCGTGCCGGAGACGAACAGCGGATCGCCGGGGGTGTCCGGGTGGTGCACATGCGTGGAGACCAGGTTGGCCCGCAGCACCGCCCGCTCGTCACCGGTGAGGTCCACGACCGCCGGCGAGTTGAGGTGCTGGGTGCGGGCGAAGGCCTCCAGCGCCCGCCGGTGCCAGTCGGCCAGACCATCGACGCCCTCGTGCCGGGCCATCGGGAACTCCACACGGGCGTCGTCGGTGAACAGCCCGCGCGCCCAGTCGTCGTCGAGCTTTTCGTCGTCCAGACCTATGAGATATCGGTCGAGCAGTCCGCCGATTTCGGCTTTCGCAGTGGAGGAATTCATCACCCGAGCATCGCGCGCGGGCCGGCGACCGCCCAAGAGCACTTGTCGAAGACCTGACGTAGAGGTAGAAGATCTGACGCTGCCGCAAAAGACCTGACAATCCGCGCGGAGACCTGAACACAACGCCCTTCACCAGCGGTTGCGGCCTTGTCATGCTGGTCCGGAAGCACCGATCACCATTCGAGTTCTGCTTCTTTCATCACCGACCGGAAGAGAAGAGAGAATGCCGAAGATCGCCGCCGATGGTAAGAACCTGACCGTCCTCAACCTGTTCTCCACCGACTCCGCGGAGAAGCAGGACAGCCTGCTCGCCGCGATGCGGGAAATCGTCGACTCCGCGGCCTACGAGGGCTGGCGGTCCAGCACCGTGCACAGCGGGCAGACCAAGTTCGGCACCGCCAACTTCATCCAGTGGCGCTCCACCGAGGACCTGGAGGCCCGGTACGCCGGCGAGGAGTTCAAGCACCGCACGCTCCCGCTGTTCGGCGAGATCACCACCGCCATCCGGCTGCTGCAGAACGAGGTGGTCTTCACCCAGCAGAAGCCCGGCGCCGACGAGACCGAGATCTCCCCGGAGCGCGACGACTACACGGTCATCGACCTGTACGGCGTCACCGAGAAGCACCAGGACGACCTGGTCGAGGCGCTCGGCGCGTCCCAGGACTGGCTCCAGAAGGTCCCCGGCTACCGCAGCCACACCGTGCTGCGCGGACTGCGCGGACGCAACATCGAGGGCAAGTGGGTCGTCGTCTACGCGCAGTGGGACAGCAAGGAGGCCTACGACGCCTTCCTCGCGCAGCCGGCCGCCGAGCGCTCGGCGGAGCGGCAGAAGGTCGACGCCGCCGTGGACGCGCTGGCCACCTGGCGGGACTCCAACACCTACCGCGTGGTGCACACCCGGTCGGCGGGCGAGTGAGGGCAGGGGGTGCCGGCCGGGCGGGGCCACCCGCCCGTGCCTGACGGACCCCCGGTGGAGTCCAGATGCGCGTACTCGTGATCGACCCGGACGACGGGTCCGCCGAACCCCTGGTCTGCCGCCTGGTGCGCAACGGGCACCAGGTCCGGCGGGCCCGCACCGGCCGGGCGGGCCTCCAGGCATGGGAGCAGGCCGAGGTCGTCCTGCTCGACCTGGACCTGCCCGACCTCGACGGTCTGCAGGTGTGCGCGGAGATCAGGGCGCGCGGCGGCACGCCACTGATCACCTTCACCGGCCGGGACTCCGAGCTGGACCGGGTGCTCAGCCTGCGCTCCGGCGCCGATGACTGCCTGGTCAAGCCGTACGGCTTCCGGGAGCTCGCCGCCCGGATCGACGCGGTGACCCGCCGCGTCGTCACCGGCGGCGGCCCGGCCGGGGTGTCCTGCGGGGCGCTGCGGCTGGACCCCGGCACCCGTGAGGCGTGGCTGGGACAGCGGCCGCTGGAGCTGACTCGCAAGGAGTTCGACATCCTGCTGCTGCTCGCCTCGGCGCCGGAGACCGTGATCTCCCGCCGGAACCTGATCGCGGGTGTCTGGGCGGACGAGTGGGCCATCTCCACCCGCACCGTGGACACCCATGTCAGCGCGCTGCGCGCCAAGCTGGGCGAGGGCTGGATCACCACGGTGCGCGGCGTCGGCTACCGGCTGGAGGAGGCCGGCTGAACACGGGCGCCCGCGGAGCCGCGCGGGCCGCCCGTCAGGCCGCGCTGTCCCCGTCGGCCTCGGCCTCCTCCGCCTCCAGCGCGGCGTCGCGCGAGGCGAGGAGGGCGACGGCCCGTTCCTCGCTCAGCTCCAGCGTGGGCAGGATCTGCGGCATCGCCACGCTGGGCAGCAGATGGCGGAACATGGCGATGACCCGGCGCGTCAGATCCCGCCGCTGGCACAGCACCTGCGACGTCCACTGGATGCCGGTGAACGCCCCGGACAGCAGCTCCGCCGTCTCCGCCGGATCGACGTGCGGCAGCAACTCCCCGCGCTCGCGGGCCTCCACGAGCAGTTCGGTCAGCCGGTCCGCCCACTCCTGGAACGGGCGGCCGTGGAAGGGGTTGCCGCCCTCCCCGTTCTCGCTCCACTGGTCCATGGCCAGCCCGACACTGGCGCGGGTGAGCGGGTCGTACTGCAGCTGGTGGGCGAACAGCAGGCCCTGATCGGTGAGTTCCTGCAGCTTCGTGCGCTGCGCGGGCAGCGGCCCCAGCTCCAGCTGCGCCGCTATGACTCCGAGGGCCAGGTCCTCCTTGGACGAGAAGTGGAAGTACAGCGCACCCTTCGTCACGCCGGCCCGCGCGATGATCTCCGTGATGGTGGCCGTGCTGTAGCCACGCTCGTCGAACACCTCCGCCGCAGCCAGCAGGATCGACGTGCGGGTCTGGATCGCTCGCGCTTGTCGTGCCATGCCCCCGTGCCTGTTTCTATGTCAGAGCTTGGTCAGGTTCCCCCGCAAAGAGAACCGGACTGCCAGTCTTTTGTCGAGAGGGGAACTATTCCCCGCAGGCAGCGACTCAGGGGGCACTCCATGGCTGATCCCGCTATATCCGTAGTCGACAGGTTCGTCGGGTCCCGTCCGCATCTGACCCCGGCGCAGGAACGATCCGACACGGGTTCGGTGGCCTCACCGGCCCGTCCGGGCCGTCCGGGCGGCGAACACGCCCCGGCGAACCGCTCCGAACAGCCCCTCGTACGCCTCGCATACCAGACCGACTCCCCGGTTCTGATTCCCGACGGTCGGGCCACCGGAGAGCTGTGCCACCGCCCCGACGCCGCCGACCGCTTCCCCGTCGACTGGCTGCGCCTGACCGAGCACCGCTTCCTCGTCAGCGTCGACTGGCCCGCCGCCCACCGGTTCTTCGCCCCGCTGCCCGGCGGACGGCAGGACCCGATGCTGGTCGCCGAGACCACCCGGCAGGCCACGATGATGCTGGCGCACGCCGCGTACGGCGTCCCGGTCGGCGACCAGTTCGTCATGCAGGAACTCGGCTACCGACTGCTGACCGACGAGTTCACCGTGCTCGCCGCCTCGGGGCCGATCGACGTGGTCGTCGAGTGCTCCGACGTGCAGCTGCGCGCCGGGCGCCTGGTCGGGATGCGGGTCGACCTGCGCTTCCAGCGGCTCGGCCGGGTGCTCGCCACCAGCATGGGTGTCCTCTACTGCACCTCCGCCCGCGTCTACCGCAGACTGCGCGGCGCCGGCATGGGCGCGGCACTCGGCGCGGTGCCGCTGCTGCCCGCCGTCCCCGCCCACGAGACCGGCCGCACCGACCCCGCCGACGTCGTCCTCGCCCCGTCCAAGCACCGCCCCGGCTGGCGGCTGCGCCTGAACACCGCACACCCGACGCTCTTCGCCCGCCCGAACGACCACGTCCCCGGCATGGTCCTCCTGGAAGCCGCCCGTCAGGCCGCCACCGCGCTGACCCCCGGGCACGGCTTCCACCCGGCCTCGATGCGGGTCGCCTTCCACAAGTACTGCGAACTCGCCGAGCCCTGCTGGCTGCTGGCCGGCCACGAGACGGACGCCGAACAGGGACCGGTGGTGCGGGTCACGGGAATCCAGGGGGAGGAGCCCGTCTTCACCGCGACCCTGGGGACCGCCGTACGGGACGCCGGGTGAGCCCGCACGTCCTGGTGACGGGGTCCGGTGGGTTCGTCGGCGGCCACGTGGTCGCCGCGGCCGGCGCCGCGGGGGGCGTACGGCTGCGGCTGCTGGCCCGCACCGGCCCGCCGCCCGGCCCCCGCCCGGCCCTCACCTTCGTACGGGGCGACCTCGCCGAACCCGCCTCGCTCGCCGGCGTCTGCGACGGCGTCGACGCGGTCGTGCACTGCGCGTCCCGCGTCGGCGGCGACCCCGAGGAGCTGCGGCGCGTCAACGACCTGGGCACGCGCGCCCTGGTCGAGGAGGCACAGCGGGCCGGCGTACGGCGGTTCGTGTACCTGAGCACCGCGGCGGTGCACGGCAGGGGACCGTTCCGCGCGGTCCGGCCCGGCGAGGTCCCCCTCGCGCCGGTGTCCGCCACCAGCAGGACCCGGGCGGCGGCCGAGGGCCATGTGCTCGCGGCGGGCGGCACGGTCCTGCGGCCCCATCTCGTGTACGGGGCGGGCGACCGCTGGGTGGTGCCCGGCGTGCTGACCCTGCTGCGCGCGCTCGGCGCCCGGCCCGAGGGGCGGCTCGGCCGGCAGTCGGCGGTCGACGCGGCCGCCCTGGGGAGGGCACTGCTTT
This sequence comes from Streptomyces sp. NPDC059852, assembly GCF_042731455.1. Classification (NCBI taxonomy): domain Bacteria; kingdom Bacillati; phylum Actinomycetota; class Actinomycetes; order Kitasatosporales; family Streptomycetaceae; genus Streptomyces; species Streptomyces sp. NPDC059852. The sequence goes on from NZ_JBHWJK010000013.1 coordinate 86,297, forward strand.
CGGCCGCGCTCGCCCCACCGGAACACAGGGGCGGTGTCCGATTCGTCAACCATCCCCGGCCGGTGCCGGGTGAGGACCTGTTGACCGCGGTCGCCGAAACGTACGGTCTCCTTCCGGGGGCCGCGCCCGGCCTGCCGCTGGAGGAGGCGCGCGCCCGGCTGCGCGGCCATCCCGTCGCCCTGCACCACCTCGAACTGCTCGCGGTGGACCACTGGTTCGACGACGCGCCGGTCTGGGACGCGCTCGGCTGCTCCCCCGGCCCGTCGTTCACCGAGGGCCTCCCCCGGTACGCGACCCGGTACCGGAACGCGGAACCGGCCCCGCCGCCGGGGTCCGGCCGGCGTCAGTACACGCCCGACGCCGCGCTCTGCGCCCCCAGCGTCTCGCCCGGGGAGAAGGGCAGATAGCGGGACGCGGACACCGCGTACTCCACCACCTCGGCGGTCCCGCCGGGGTTCAGCCGGCCGAGCAGGTCCGGTTCGGCGAGCCCCGGCAGGAAGCCCTGCCAGAACCCGGTGAAGGCGAGCCGTGTCCGCTCCGCCTCACCCCCCTTGATGAGCACCCCTATCCCGGTCGTGGCGGCGACGATGGCGCAGGTCACCGCCCTCAGGTGGACCTGTTGCGCGAGGCTGCCCTCCTGTCGCGCGCGGTCGAGCAGACGCTGCACGGCGGCGTGCCAGGCGTGCAGGAACTGCTCCCGCCCGCGCCGGGACCGGTCGTTGTCCAGCCGTAGTCCGGCCCGCGCCACGACGTCCCAGGACAGCAGCTGGCTCAGGGTGTGGGAGACGTCGGTGAGCGCCTGGAGCGGCTCCGAGTTGCGCTCGTAGGCACTGCGGGCGGCGCACCACAGGGTGCCGCGCGCCTCGCTCACGACGGCCTGCGCCAGCTCCTCCTTGTTCGCGAAGTGGAAGTGCAGCGCGCCGGTGCTCATGTTGGCCCGGGCGCTGATGTCGGAGAGCCTGGCCGAGGCGTAGTCCTCGCGGTCGAAGACCTCGGCCGCCGACTTGAGCATCAGCCGGCGCGTGCGGATCGCCCTCTCCTGTTGTAGTCCCACCTGCGTGCTTCCTCTCATCCCGCCCGTCCCGAAACGGACTTGAAGGTCTGTTTAGCGGGCGCGAGTGCCCACCCCCAGGGGAGGGTCGGTGTGATCGGCGACCCTCAACGTTATCGACACTCCGTCAGTACTGCCCAGAAGAGCACACTTTCCCACCTCAGGACCAGGTCGAGGACGAAGCGGAAGCAGGGAATCAGACGGCCGAGAACGTTCTGGACGGTATACCACCGCGTCCGGAGGTGCGGAACACGTCCGACGCGACCGTTTCAGGGCCCTACCTGCGTACCTCTGGCTCCCCGGAGCGCGGTCAAGAACATACCGCGTCCGCCGTCAGTGGCTGTTCGCACCTGGTTCACGGTCGAAAATTACTCGCGAAGCGAAGTGAAGATCGTGAAAGCGATGACGCTGTGCAGCGGAATTGATCCTTCACTTGGCATCAACTCCGGCGAAAGCCGCATCCATTGTGACGGTCGGTGAGTTTACCTAGTCTTTTTTTGACAAACCGAGAGGTAGGTTTTTAGGCTCGTCCAGCGAAGTGCTCGAGCGGGAACTACGTGTTCAGGGGGAGAGCAGTGAGTCAACGCGCCACGAGCAGCACTCTGGAGATCCGACAGCCGGAGATCCGACAGCCCGTCCCGTCCCAGATCCGCAAGCCGACCACCAATTGGCGGGTCCTGGTCGTCGAGAACAACACCGGCGACCGGGAGGCGCTGGCCGCCGGCCTCCGGCGGCACGGTCACCATGTCGAAGGGGTCGCCACGGGGAACGCGGCCCTCCAGTCGTACCAACGGGCGGACATCGTCCTGCTCGACCTCGAACTGCCGGACGTGGACGGTCTGGAGGTGTGCCGTTCCATCCGCGCGCTCAGCGACGTCCCGCTCATCGCCGTGACCGGGTGGGGGACGGAACTGGACCGTGTCCTCGGCCTCCAGGCCGGCGCCGACGACTACCTCGTCAAGCCGTACGGCTTCCGGGAGCTGATGGCCCGCATGGACGCGGTGATGCGCCGCTCGCGTCCGCAGATCCAGGCCGAACAAGTGGTTCTGCGCGGTCCGTTACGCATCGACGCGGCCTCCCGCGAGGTCAGCCTGCACGGCCGTGTCGTGGAACTCACCCGCAAGGAGTTCGACCTCCTGCACCTGCTGGCCTCCCACCCGGAGACCGTCATCTCGCGCAAGCGGATCATGCAGCAGGTCTGGGGCGGTTCCTGGTCCCGGCGCACCGTGGACACCCATGTCAGCAGTCTGCGCGGCAAGCTCGGAGGCAGCGACTGGATCGTCACCGTGCGCGGGGTCGGCTTCCGCTTCGGCAGCGGCTGACGGCACCGACCGATACGAAGGGCGGGCTCCCCACGAGGGAGCCCGCCCTTTTCGCTGCCCGGGCGCATTTCCGCTGACCGGAGGGCTTTCCCGGCCTGGAAAGCCACCCATTCCGTACGGCCCCGAATCTCTTCCCCGCCCTCGGCCGGCCGGGGCGTCTGACGCTTTTCTGACACTTGCCTGGCCCTGCGCCAACAAAGCGGTAGCGGTCCTGTCGATCTGGTCCGAAGGCTTAATGGGCGACTGTTGAAGACCGCCCTCCCCCCAGCCGACGATGGACAGGTATTCGGGCGCCGCCCAGGAAGTCGAAATACCCCGGGCGCGCTCGACCATCCCTGAATTCCAGCCGAGCGAGGAGAGGGCCCGTCGTGCGCAAGGTGCTCATCGCCAACCGTGGCGAAATCGCTGTCCGCGTGGCCCGGGCCTGCCGGGACGCCGGGATCGCGAGCGTGGCCGTCTACGCGGATCCAGACCGTGACGCGTTGCATGTCCGCGCCGCGGATGAGGCGTTCGCCCTGGGCGGTGACACCCCGGCCACCAGCTATCTGGACATCGGCAAGGTCCTGAACGCCGCCCGTGAGTCGGGGGCGGACGCGATCCACCCCGGATACGGGTTCCTGTCGGAGAACGCCGAGTTCGCCCAGGCCGTCCTGGACGCCGGGCTGATCTGGATCGGGCCGCCCCCGCAGGCCATCCGCGACCTCGGTGACAAGGTCGCCGCCCGGCACATCGCCCAGCGCGCCGGTGCCCCCCTCGTGGCCGGCACCCCCGACCCCGTGAGCGGCGCCGAGGAGGTCGTGGCCTTCGCGAAGGAACACGGCCTGCCGATCGCGATCAAGGCGGCCTTCGGCGGCGGCGGACGCGGCCTGAAGGTCGCCCGCACCCTGGAGGAGGTCCCCGAGCTCTACGACTCCGCCGTGCGGGAGGCGGTCGCCGCGTTCGGCCGCGGCGAGTGCTTCGTCGAGCGCTACCTCGACAAGCCCCGCCACGTCGAGACCCAGTGCCTCGCCGACACCCACGGCAACGTCGTCGTGGTCTCCACGCGGGACTGCTCCCTGCAGCGCCGCCACCAAAAGCTGGTGGAGGAGGCCCCCGCCCCGTTCCTGACCGACGCCCAGGTGGAGGAGCTGTACTCCTCGTCGAAGGCGATCCTGAAGGAAGCCGGCTACGTCGGTGCCGGCACGGTGGAGTTCCTCGTCGGCGCGGACGGCACGATCTCCTTCCTGGAGGTCAACACCCGTCTGCAGGTCGAGCACCCGGTCACCGAGGAGGTCGCCGGCATCGACCTGGTGCGGGAGATGTTCCGCATCGCCGACGGTGAGGAACTCGGCTACGGCGACCCGGTCCTGCGCGGGCACTCCTTCGAGTTCCGTATCAACGGCGAGGACCCGGGCCGCGGCTTCCTGCCCGCCCCCGGCACCGTCACCGCCTTCGCCCCGCCGTCGGGCCCGGGGGTGCGGCTGGACGCGGGCGTGGAGTCCGGCAGCGTGATCGGCCCGGCCTGGGACTCCCTGCTGGCCAAGCTGATCGTCACCGGCGCCACCCGCGAGCAGGCCCTCCAGCGCGCCGCACGAGCCCTGGAGGAATTCACCGTCGAGGGCATGGCCACCGCCATCCCGTTCCACCGGGCCGTGGTCAAGGACCCCGCGTTCGCTCCCGAGCTGACCGGCTCCACGGACCCCTTCACGGTCCACACCCGGTGGATCGAGACCGAGTTCGTCAACGACATCAAACCCTTCACCACCCCCACCGACACCGACCAGGGCACCGACGAGGGGGGACGGGACACCGTGGTGGTCGAGGTCGGCGGACGGCGCCTGGAGGTGTCGCTGCCCGCGTCCCTCGGGATGGCCCTCGCCCGCACCGACCTCGCCGCCGGAGCCCGCCCGAAACGCCGCGCGGCACGGACCTCGGGCCCCGCCGTCTCCGGCGACACCCTCGCGTCCCCGATGCAGGGGACCGTCGTCAAGGTCGCGGTGGAGGAGGGCCAGCGGGTCGAGGAGGGCGACCTGATCGTCGTCCTGGAGGCGATGAAGATGGAGCAGCCCCTCACCGCGCACCGGTCCGGCACCGTCAAGGACCTGACCGCCGAGGTGGGCGCCTCCCTCACCTCGGGCGCACCGATCTGCGAGATCAAGGACTGAGGACGTCCGAGGAGGTGCGAACCGTGACACACGACGACGGGCGCGAGCCGCCCGCTCCCCAGCCGCCGGCCTGGCTCCTGGCCGGCGAGGACGACGAGAACGACAGCGAACAGCCGTACATCTGCCGGGGCATCGACTGACGAAAGCGCGCTCCCTTTTCCCCGGGCCCAGAGCTTTTTCCGCCCGCCCGCACGCCTGCCTTTTCCCACAGACCCTCCACGCACCCTTTTCCAAGGAGAGCTCATGCACAGCACTTTGATCGTGGCCCGGATGGAACCGGGCTCCGCGGTCGATGTCGCCAAGCTGTTCGGCGCGTTCGACGAGACGGAGATGCCGCATCTGATGGGCACCCGGCGCCGTCAGCTCTTCCAGTACCGGGGGCTGTATTTCCACCTCCAGGACTTCGACGCGGACAACGGCGGCGAGCTGATCGAGAAGGCCAAGTCCGACGAGCGTTTCGTGCGCATCAGTGAGGACCTGAAGCCCTTCATCGAGGCGTACGACCCGGCCACCTGGCGGTCGCCGGCCGACGCCATGGCCCAGCGCTTCTACTCCTGGGAGGCGTCCCGATGAGCGGTCGTCGTGTCGTCATCACCGGGATCGAGGTGCTCGCCCCCGGCGGCGTCGGCAAGGACGGCTTCTGGGACATGCTGAGCGAGGGCCGCACCGCCACCCGCGGGATCACCTTCTTCGACCCGAGCCCCTTCCGGTCCCAGGTCGCGGCGGAGATGGACTTCGACCCGGAGCGGCACGGACTCACCCCGCAGGAGGTCCGCCGGATGGACCGGGCCGCCCAGTTCGCGGTGGTCGCGGCACGCGGCGCGGTCGAGGACAGCGGCATCGACCTCGCGGCCCACGAGCCGCACCGGGTGGGCGTCACCATCGGCAGCGCGGTCGGCGCCACGACCGGTCTGGACGAGGAGTACCGGACCGTCAGCGACGGCGGCCGGCTGCACCTGGTGGACCACACCTACGCCGTACCGCACCTGTACAACTACCTCGTCCCGAGCTCCTTCTCGGCCGAGGTCGCCTGGACGGTCGGCGCGGAGGGCCCCAACACCGTGGTGTCCACGGGCTGCACCTCCGGCATCGACTCGGTCGGCTACGCGGTGGAGCTGATCCGGGAGGGCTCGGCGGACGTGATGATCGCCGGCTCGTCGGACGCGCCGATCTCCCCGATCACCATGGCCTGCTTCGACGCCATCAAGGCGACGACCCCGCGCAAGGAGGACCCCGAGCAGGCGTCCCGGCCGTTCGACGGCACCCGCAACGGGTTCGTGCTCGGTGAGGGCTGCGCCGTCTTCGTGCTGGAGGAGCTGGAGAGCGCCCGGCGCCGCGGGGCCCACGTCTACGCGGAGATCGCGGGCTACGCCACCCGCAGCAACGCGTACCACATGACCGGTCTGCGCCCGGACGGCGCCGAGATGGCGGAGGCCATCTCGGTGGCGCTGGACGAGGCCCGGATGAACGTGGACCAGATCGACTACATCAACGCGCACGGCTCCGGCACCAAGCAGAACGACCGGCACGAGACGGCCGCCTTCAAGAAGAGCCTCGGCGAGCACGCCTACCGGACGCCGGTCAGCTCCATCAAGTCGATGGTGGGCCACTCGCTCGGCGCGATCGGCTCCATCGAGATCGCCGCCTCGGCGCTGGCCATGGAGCACCACGTGGTCCCGCCGACCGCGAACCTGCACACCCCGGACCCCGAGTGCGACCTCGACTACGTGCCGGTCACCGCCCGCGAGCAGCTGACCGACGCGGTGCTGACGGTCGGCAGCGGGTTCGGCGGCTTCCAGAGCGCGATGGTGCTCGCCCGTCCCGAGAGGAGCATGGCATGAGCGCGGTGGTGGTGACGGGCCTCGGCGTCACGGCACCCAACGGGCTCGGCGTCCAGGACTACTGGGCGGCGACCCTCGCCGGGAAGAGCGGCATCGGGCGGATCACCCGCTTCGACCCCTCGCAGTACCCGGCCCGGCTGGCCGGGGAGATACCCGGCTTCGCGGCCGAGGAGCATCTGCCGAGCCGGCTGCTGCCGCAGACCGACCGGATGACCCGCCTCGCGCTGGTCGCCGCCGACTGGGCGCTGGAGGACGCCGGGATACGGCCGCAGGACCTGCCCGACTCCAGCATGGGCGTGGTGACCGCGAGTGCGTCGGGCGGCTTCGAGTTCGGCCAGGGCGAGCTGCAGGCGCTGTGGAGCCGGGGCAGCCAGTACGTCAGCGCGTACCAGTCGTTCGCCTGGTTCTACGCCGTCAACAGCGGCCAGATCTCCATCCGGCACGGCATGAAGGGCCCCAGCAGCGTGGTCGTCAGCGACCAGGCCGGCGGTCTGGACGCGGTCGCGCAGGCCCGCCGGCAGATCCGCAAGGGCACGGCGGTCGTCGTCTCCGGGGCGGTGGACGCCTCCATCTGCCCGTGGGGCTGGGTCGCCCAGCTCGCCGCGCAGCGGCTCACCACCCGGGACGAGCCGAGCCAGGCGTACCTGCCGTTCGACGCGGCCGCCGACGGCTACGTCCCCGGCGAGGGCGGCGCGCTGCTCGTCCTGGAGTCCGAGGAGTCGGCGCGCTCCCGGGACGCGAGGATCTACGGCGAGGTCGCCGGGTACGCCGCCACCTTCGACCCGGCGCCGGGCAGCGGGCGCCCGCCGGGGCTGCGCCGGGCGATCGAACTCGCCCTGGCCGACGCCCGCATGGACGCCGGCGACATCGACGTCGTGTTCTGCGACGCCGCCGCCGACCCCGAGCTGGACCGGGCCGAGTCGGAGGCGATCACCGCGGTGTTCGGCGCGAACGGCGTCCCCGTCACCGCGCCGAAGACGATGACCGGCCGCCTGTACTCGGGTGCGGCGCCCCTGGACCTGGCCACCGCGCTGCTGTCCCTGCGCGACGGGGTGATCCCGCCGACGGTGCACGTCACGCCGTCGCCCGAGCACACCCTCGACCTGGTGACCGACCGCCCGCGCGAGGCCCGGCTGCGCTCGGCGCTGGTCCTGGCCCGCGGCCACGGCGGCTTCAACTCGGCGGCGATCGTCCGGGCGTCCGCCTGACCGTCCCGTCACGACCCACGCGAACGAACGAGAGGAATCCCACGTGTCCACACAGCAGTTCACCCTCGACGACCTCAAGCGCATCCTCATCGAGGGCGCCGGCGCCGAGGAGACCGTCGACCTCGACGGCGACATCCTCGACGCGGACTTCGAGCACCTCGGCTACGAGTCGCTGGCCCTGCTCGAGACCGGCGGCCGGATCGAGCGCGAGTACGGCATCACCCTCGACGACGACGTCCTGTCCGAGGCCAACACGCCGCGCGCCCTGATCGACGCGGTCAACGGGCAGCTGGGAAGCGGGTCGCAGGCCGCCGCCTGACCTTCCGCGACACCGGCACTCCCTGATCCGCCGCCGTCGGCACCCCTTCGGCCGACGGCGGCGCATTCCCTCGTAGCCATGACCGCAAAGGAGTTGGAAGAGACATGCCGCAGCAGCAGACGCAGCGGGTCGCACTGATCACCGGGGCCACCAGTGGCATCGGACTGGCGGCCGCCCGGCAGCTGGGCTCCGCCGGGCACCGGGTGTTCATCGGTGCCCGCAACGCCGACAACGTGGCCGCGACGGTCAAGCAGCTCCAGGAGGAGGGCATCGAGGCCGACGGCGCCGCCGTGGACGTCCGCTCCCGGGACGCGGTCCGCGCCTTCGTACAGGCCGCCGTGGACCGGTTCGGCGGCGTCGACGTCCTCGTCAACAACGCGGGCCGCAGCGGCGGCGGTGTCACCGCCGACCTCGCGGACGAACTGTGGGACGACGTCATCGACACCAACCTCAACAGCGTCTTCCGGATGACCCGCGAGGTCCTCACCACCGGCGGCATGCGCGACCGCGGCTGGGGCCGGATCATCAACATCGCCTCCACGGCCGGCAAGCAGGGCGTCGTCCTCGGCGCCCCCTACTCCGCCTCCAAGCACGGCGTCGTCGGCTTCACCAAGGCCCTCGGCAACGAGCTGGCGCCCACCGGGGTCACCGTCAACGCCGTCTGCCCCGGCTATGTCGAGACGCCCATGGCCCAGCGGGTCCGCCAGGGCTACGCCGACGCCTACGGCACCAGCGAGGACGCGATCCTCGAGAAGTTCCAGGCGAAGATCCCGCTCGGCCGCTACTCCACCCCGCAGGAGGTCGCCGGGATGGTCGGCTACCTCGCCTCCGACACCGCCGCCTCCGTCACCTCCCAGGCGATCAACGTCTGCGGTGGCCTCGGCAACTTCTGACCCCCGACCACCGAGAAGAAGAGGACGAGGACGTGACCACGACGAACGCGACGACCCGCGAGGTGGCGCACGAGATCACCGTCTCGGCCCCCGCCGACGCCGTCTACCGGCTGATCGCGGAGGTGGAGAACTGGCCGCGGATCTTCCCGCCCACCATCCACGTCGACCACCTGGAGAAGGGCGCGCGCGAGGAGCGCATCCGCATCTGGGCCACCGCCAACGGCGCCCCCAAGAGCTGGACCTCGCGGCGCACCCTGGACCCGGAGAACCGCCGGATCACCTTCCGCCAGGAGGTCTCCGCGCCTCCCGTCGCCGCGATGGGCGGCGCCTGGGTCATCGAGGAGCGCCCCGGCGGCGAGTCGCTGGTGAGGCTGCTGCACGACTACCGGGCCGTCGACGACGACCCCGAGGGCCTGGCCTGGATCGACGAGGCCGTCGACCGCAACTCCCGCTCCGAGCTGGCCGCCCTGAAGGAGAACGTCGAACGGGCCCACGCCACCCGCGAGCTGACGTTCTCCTTCGAGGACACCGTGCTCATCGAGGGCGCGGCCAAGGACGTCTACGACTTCATCGACCAGGCCGACCGCTGGGTGGACCGGCTGCCGCACGTGGCCCGCGTCCGCTTCGAGGAGCCCGCGCCCGGCCTCCAGGTGCTGGAGATGGACACCCAGGCCAAGGACGGCTCGACGCACACCACCAAGTCGTACCGGGTGACGTTCCCGCACCGCGCGATCGCCTACAAGCAGGTGACGCTTCCGGCGCTGATGACCCTGCACACCGGCCTGTGGACGTTCGAGGAGTACCCGCGCGGGGTCGCCGCGACCTCCCAGCACACGGTGGTGCTGAACCCGGACAACATCCAGCGGATCCTCGGCCCCGACGCGACCGTGGAGGACGCCCGCGAGTACGTCCAGGGCGCGCTGAGCACCAACAGCCGGGCCACGCTGGGCCACGCCCGGGACCACGCGGAGAAGAGCCGCTGACCATGGCCACCGACACCTCCGGCGCCGGCCGGGTCGTCGTGGTGGGGGCGGGTCCCGTCGGCCTGTTCCTCGCCGGGGAGCTGCGCCTGGGCGGCGCCGACGTCGTCGTCCTCGAACGGCTGCGCGTCCCCACCACGGAGTCCCGCGCCTCCACGCTGCACGCCCGCACGGTCGAGCTGTTCGACTGCCGGGGCCTGCTGGACGCGCTCGGCGACCCGCCCCGGGAGCCGCGCGGCCACTTCGGCGGCGTCCCCATGGACCTCACCGTGCCCGGGCCGTACACGGGCCAGTGGAAGGTGCCGCAGACCCGGACCGAGGAACTGCTCCAGGACTGGGCCCGCGCCCTCGGCGCCGACGTCCGGCGCGGCTGGGAGGTCCGCGGACTCGTCCAGTCGGACGCGCACGTGGAGCTGACGGTGGCGGCCCCGGACGGCGAACGGCGGCTGCGGGCGGCGTACGTCGTCGCCTGCGACGGCGAGGACAGCACCGTCCGCGCCCTGACCGGGGCGTCCTTCCCGGGCTCCCCGGCGGCCCGTGAACTGCTGCGGGCCGACATCGCCGGCATCGACATCCCGAACCGGCGCTTCGAACGCCGGGAGCACGGGCTGGCGATCGCCGCCCGGATGCCCGGCGGCACCACCCGCGTCATGGTGCACGCCTTCGGCCGGGCCGCCCGGCCGCGCACCGGACCGCCCGCGTTCGCCGAGGTCGTCGACGTCTGGCGGCGGGTCACCGGGGAGGACCTGAGCGGTGGGCGCCCGGTGTGGCTCAACGCGTTCGGGGACGCCAACCAGCAGCTGGAGCGCTACCGGCACGGCCGGGTGCTGTTCGCCGGGGACGCCGCCCACCGGCAGATGCCCAGCGGCGGCCAGGCGCTCAACCTCGGTCTGCAGGACGCGGCCAACCTCGGCTGGAAGCTCGCCGCGGTGACCCGCGGCCGGGCCTCCGACGGGCTGCTCGACACCTACCACGACGAGCGGCACGCCGTCGGGCGCCGCGTGCTCGCCAACATCCGCGCCCAGGCGCAGCTGCTGCTCGGCGGACCCGAGGTGGAGCCCGCCCGCGCCCTGCTCGCCGAACTCATCGCGGCGGGCCCCACCCGGGACCACCTCGCGGCGATGATCACCGGGCTCGACATCCGCTACCCGGTGGGCGGCGGCACCCACCCGCTGCTCGGCGCCCGGCTGCCGCTCGGCACGCTGCCCACGCCCGACGGCCCGGTGGACGTCGCCCGGGCGCTGCGGGACGGGCACGGCCTGCTGCTGGTCGCCGACACGGCCCGGGCGGAGCTGCGCTGGCTCGGCAAGATCTGGGCCGACCGCGTCACCCCGGTGGCGGTACGGGCCGGCGCGGACGCGCCCCTGCACGGCGCCGAGGGGCTACTGGTGCGCCCGGACGGCCATGTCGCCTGGGCGGGCGCGGACCCGTGGGCGGCCACGGCGGCGATCCGGCACTGGTTCGGACGGCCGGACCCCGGGCTGTGATCCCACGCGAGGCCGAACACCGCAAGTCATGGCAAGTCGTACATGTTCCTATCGATTCGGGCGACGTGCAGAGAGGGAAGCACTGTGGACACGGATGTGATCGTCGTCGGTGCGGGGCCGACCGGCCTCATGCTGGCCGGAGAACTGCGGCTGGGCGGAGCCCGGGTCGTGGTCGTGGAGAAGCTCGCCGAGCCGACCGGGCAGTCCCGCGGACTCGGCTTCACCGCCCGCGCCATGGAGGTGTTCGACCAACGGGGCCTGCTCCCGCGCTTCGGAACGCTGGAGAAGAGCCCCATGGGCCACTTCGGCGGCATCCAGTTCGACTACACGGTCCTTCAGGACGCCCACTTCGGCGCGCGGGGCGTCCCGCAGTCGCAGACCGAGGCCGTCCTGGAGGAGTGGGCCGCTGAGCTGGGCGCCGACATCCGCCGGGGCTGGGAGCTGACCAAGCTGTCCGAGGACGGCCACGGCGTCGAGATCGTCGCCGCCACCCCCGACGGCGAACAGCGGCTGCGCGGCGCCTACCTGGTCGGCTGCGACGGCGGCCAGAGCGTCGTACGCCGGGCCGCCGGCTTCGACTTCCCCGGACTGCCCGCCACCCGCCGAATGTACCTGGCGGACGTCACCGGCTGCGCCATCCGCCCCCGCTTCCTGGGCGAGCGGCTGGAGCACGGCATGGTGATGGCCGCGCCGCTCGCGCCCGGCGTCGACCGGATCATCGTCTGCGAGCACGGCACGCCCGCCGGGGACCGCCCGCAGACCGTGGAGTTCGAGGAGGTCGCCGCCGCCTGGGAACGCATCACCGGCGAGTCGCTGGCGGGCGGCGGCGCCGACTGGGTCAGCTCCTTCACCGACGCCACCCGGCAGACCTCCGCCTACCGCAAGGGCCGTGTCCTGCTCGCCGGGGACGCCGCGCACGTCCACCTCCCGGCCGGCGGCCAAGGGCTCAGCACCGGCGTCCAGGACGCCGTCAACCTGGGCTGGAAGCTGGCCGCGGTGGCCCGCGGCACCATGCCCGACAGCCTGCTCGACACCTACCACGACGAACGGCACCCGGTCGGCGCCCGTCTGCTGATGAACACCCGCGCCCAGGGCATGATCTTCCTCGGCGGCCCCGAGGCCGACCCCGTCCGGGCCGTGTTCGGCGAGCTGATGGAGCTGGAGGACGTCCGCCGCCGGCTCGCCGGCATCGTCAGCCACCTCGACGTCACCTACGACCTCGGCCCCGGCACCCACCCGCTGCTCGGCCGCCGCCTGCCCCCGCGCCCGCTGGAGCTGCCCGACGGCACCCGCACCGGCACCGCCGACCTGCTCCACCCTGCCCGCGGCGTCCTGCTCGACCTGACCGGCGACCCCGCCCCGCGCGAGGCCGCGGCCCCCTGGACGGACACCGTCACCGTGGTCACGGCCCGCCCCGAGGACCCCGGCGCCTTCGCCGGGGCCACCGCCCTCCTCGTCCGCCCCGACGGGCACGTGGCCTGGGCGGCCGGCGGCGACAGCGCCCGGGACGACGTGGCCGCCGGGGTCGACCGCCTCGTCGAGGCCCTGCACCACTGGTTCGGCAGCCCGGAGGTGGCGTAGCACGATGACCACCGCGTCCCTGTCCGTCGGCCCCCGAGTACGGCGGATCACCCTGAACGCCGCCGGGCACACCCTGTCCGCCCTGCTGAGCGCGCCCCCGGACACGCCACCGCGTGCCACCGTCGTCGCGCTGCACGGAGCCGGGATGAGCGCGGGGTACTTCGACGGCGGGGCCCAGCCCGACGCCTCCCTGTGCGCGCTGGGCGCGCACCTGGGGTTCCAGGTCCTCGCCGTCGACCGGCCCGGCTACGGCGACTCCGCCGCCGGGTTCCCCGACGGCCTGGACCTCGCCGGGCAGGCCCGTGTCCTCGGGGCCGCGCTCGACGACTTCCGCGCCGGGTACGACACCGGCGTCGGAACGTTCCTCCTCGCGCACTCCTTCGGCGGCAAACTCGCCCTGACCCTGGCCGCCGAGGCCCCGCCGCCCGGACTGCTGGGCCTGGACATCTCCGGCTGCGGACACCGCTACGCCCCGCGCTCCCAGGAACTGCTCACCGGCACCGACCGGGCCCGCTGGAAGCACAACTGGGGCCGGCTCGCCCTGTACCCGCCGGCCACCTTCCGGCACAGCGCCGACTTCGTCCGGCCGGTGCCCGAACGGGAACTGCGGGCCGCGTCCGCCTGGCCCGACGTCTTCGACGCGCTCGCCCCGCGCGTGCGCGTCCCCGTACGGCTGACGTTCGCCGAGCACGAACTGTGGTGGCGGCACGACGCCGACGCCCTCGACGACCTGCGCGCACGGCTCAGCTCCGCCCCGCGCGTGGTCGTCGACCGGCAGCCCGACGCCGGGCACAACATCAGCCTGGGCCGCACGGCCCGCGCCTACCACCTGCGCGCGCTCGCCTTCTTCGAGGAGTGCCTGCCCGAACGGGACGGTCCATGACCGGGTCCCACGCCGGGAAACGGGGACCGCGGGGACTGCTGGCCACCGGGACGCGGTCGCTGGGCGTGCGCAACTTCCGGCTCTTCGCCGGCGGGCAGATCGCCTCCGTGACCGGCACCTGGATGATGGTCGTCGCCCAGGACTGGCTCGTCCTCGACCTCACCGGCGACTCCGGCACCGCCCTCGCCACCGTCACCGCGCTCCAGTTCACGCCGATGCTGCTGCTCACCCTGTACGGCGGCCGGATCGCCGACCGGTACGACAAGCGGGCGCTGCTGACCGGGGCCAACATCGCCTCCGGGCTGCTCGCGCTGCTGCTGGGGCTGCTGGTCACCGGCGACGGCGCCCGGCTGTGGCACGTGTACGGATTCGCCCTGGCCCTCGGCGTCGCCAACGCCGTCGAGGTGCCCGCCCGGCTGTCCTTCATCGCCGAGCTCGTCGGGCCGGAGCTGGTGCCCAACGCCTCCGCGCTCAGCGGTGCCTACTTCAACATCGCGCGGGTCGTCGGCCCCTCGCTCGCCGGGCTGCTGATCGAGGCGGCCGGCACCGGCACCGTGATGCTGCTCAACGCGGCCAGCTACGCGGCGACCGTCGCCGGGCTGCGCGCCATGCGGCCCGGCGAACTGCACCGGCCCGAGCGGCCCGCCGCCCGCGACGCCCGGGTCGTGGAGGGACTGGCCCATCTGCGGTCCCGGCCCGACCTGGTGGCCACCCTGTCCCTGCTCGCCGCCGTCTCCCTGTTCGGCCTCAATCTGCAGCTGACCCTGCCGCTGATGGCCCGCACCGTCTTCCACACCGACGCCGCCGCGTTCGGGCTGCTCACCGCCGCGCTCGCCGCCGGATCCCTGCTGGCCGCCTTCACCAGCACGCTGCGCCGGGGCCGCCCCCCGGCCCGGCTCGTCATCGGCTGGGCCTGCGCCTTCGGCGCGCTCGCCGCGGCCACCGGCTGGGCGCCGAACCTGGCGGTCGCCCTGCTCCTGCTCGTCCCGACCGGCTTCGCGTCCCTGTACTTCGCGCAGGCCGCCAACCACCGCGTCCAGCTGGGCAGCGACCCCGCCTACCGGGGCCGCGTCATGGCCCTCTACACCCTCATCCTCCAAGGCACCGCCCCGCTCGGCGCCCTGTTCGTCGGCGCCGTCACCCACTACCTGGGGACCCGCTCCGCGCTGTGGGCCGGGGGACTGATCTCCCTGGCGGCCGCGCTCGTGGCGGCGGCCGCCGACCGCGGCGCCGCGCGCGCCGGCACCGCCGGGACCGAGCGGACGACCCACCCCACCACCCGGACCGGGAGCCGCCCGTGAACCACCCCCTCGACCCGCACCCCGCCCGCGGCGCCCGGCAGCTCGGCCCGTCCGATCTGCACCTGTGGCTGCTGCCGGCACCGGCCTCACCGCGCGACGCGCCCGTCGGCGAACTCGACGACCACGAGCGCCGCCGCGCCGCCGCCTACCGCCGGCACGCCGACCGGCAGATGTACGTCGCCGCCCATGTGGGCCTGCGCCGGGTGCTGTCCGTCTACACCGGCGTCGCGCCCCGGCGGCTGGTCGTCGGCCGTGAGTGGTGCGAGGAGTGCGGGGAACGGCACGGCCGGCCCGTCCTGCTCGACCTGCCGGGCGCCCCCGAGTTCTCCCTCTCCCACAGCCACGGGCTCGCCCTGGTCGCCGTCGCCCGCACCCGGGTCGGCGTCGACGTGCAGGCGCTGCCGTCGCCCGCGACCGTCGACGCCTGCCTGCCCCTGCTGCACCCGGCCGAGCGCCAGGAGATCGCCCGCGTCCCGCCCGAGCGGCGGCCGACCGCGTTCGCCCGGCTGTGGTCCCGCAAGGAGGCGTATCTGAAGGGGCTCGGCACCGGGCTCGCCCGCGCCGCCGACCTCGACTACCTCGGCGAGGGCGCCGAGTCCTGGCGCCCGGCCGGCTGGACGGTGCGCAACATCCCGCTGTGCGAGGGCCATGTCGGCGCCGCCGCGCTGGCCGGCGCCGGCGACCGGCGGGCCGCACTGCACCCGGTGCCCGCCGACTGGCTGCACGCCCGGGACGCCGTGGAGCGGATCCACGCCGTCGAACCGGGACTGCGCACGGTGCTGCGCGCCCACGACCCGTCGTCCGTCCGCCCGCACGACCTCATCGACACCAGGAACAGGAAGGAAAGGGCCCAGGCATCATGACCGTCGTCGATCCCGAGACGCTGCTGCCCGACACCGACGCCCCCGAGGCGGACCGGTTCTCCGAACTGGCGGCCATCAAGGAGCTCGCCCGCACCGGCCCCGACCCGAGGGCCACCGAACGCCAGCACGCCAAGGGCAAGCTGACCGCCCGCGAACGCATCGAACTGCTGCTGGACCCCGGCTCGTTCACCGAGGTGGAGACCCTGCGCCGGCACCGCGCGCAGGGCTTCGGACTCGAGGCCAAGCGGCCGTACACCGACGGCGTGATCACCGGCTGGGGCACGGTCGAGGGCCGCACGGTCTTCGTGTACGCCCATGACTTCCGGATCTTCGGCGGTGCGCTCGGCGAGGCCCACGCGCAGAAGATCCACAAGCTGATGGACCTGGCCATCGCGGCCGGCGCCCCGCTCGTGTCGCTCAACGACGGCGCGGGCGCCCGGATCCAGGAGGGCGTCTCCGCCCTCGCCGGGTACGGCGGCATCTTCCGGCGCAACACCAAGGCGTCCGGGGTGATCCCGCAGATCAGCGTGATGCTCGGCCCGTGCGCGGGCGGCGCCGCGTACAGCCCGGCACTCACCGACTTCGTGTTCGCGGTGCGGGACATCTCGCAGATGTTCATCACCGGGCCCGACGTCGTGAAGGCGGTGACGGGGGAGGAGATCACCCAGAACGGCCTCGGCGGCGCCGACGTCCACGGCGGCACCTCCGGCGTCGCCCACTTCGTCTACGACGACGAGCGCACCTGCCTGGAGGAGGTCCGCTATCTGCTGACCATGCTCCCCTCCAACAACCGCGAACTCCCGCCCGCCCACCCCACCGGCGACCCGGCGGACCGCCCCGGCGACGCCCTGCTCGACCTGGTCCCCGCCGACGGCAACCGCTCCTACGACATCCGCAAGGTCGTCGAGGAGATCGTCGACGACGGCGACCACCTGGAGGTGCACGCCGCGTTCGCCACCAACCTCGTCTGCACGCTCGCCCGGATCGACGGGCATGTCGTCGGCATCGTCGCCAACCAGCCCGCGTCCATGGCCGGCGTCCTCGACATCAGGGCCAGCGAGAAGGGTGCCCGGTTCGTCCAGTTCTGCGACGCCTTCAACATCCCGCTGGTCACCCTCGTCGACGTACCCGGCTTCCTGCCCGGCGTCGACCAGGAGCACGAGGGCATCATCCGGCGCGGCGCGAAACTCCTGTACGCCTACTGCAACGCCACCGTGCCCCGCGTCTCCGTGGTCCTGCGCAAGGCGTACGGCGGCGCCTACATCGTCATGGACTCCCGGTCCATCGGCGCCGACATCGCCCTCGCCTGGCCCACCAACGAGATCGCCGTGATGGGCGCAGAGGGCGCCGCCAACGTCGTCTTCCGCCGCGAGATCGCCGCCGCCGACGACCCCGAGGCGATGCGCCGCCGCAAGATCGAGGAGTACCGCAGCGAACTCGTCCACCCCTACTACGCGGCCGAGCGCGGCCTCGTCGACGACGTCATCGACCCCCGCGAGACCCGCCTCGCCCTCAGCCGCGCGCTGACGATGCTCGCCACCAAATCCGAGTCCCTGCCCACCCGCAAGCACGGCAACCCGCCCCAGTGAGGAGCACCCCATGACCCCGACCCCGGCCGACCTGCTCGCCGCCACCTCGGTCCGCGTCCTGCGCGGCGCCCCGAGCCCCGAGGAACTGGCCGCCTTCACCGCGGTGCTCACCCTGCGCCTCGCCCCGGCCCCCGACCCGGCGCCGCCCCGCCCCTCCACGGCCGCCTGGTCCCGCCCCGACCGCACCCGCCCCTACACGAGCCCGCGGGCCTGGCACACCTGACCCCGACCCGCACGGGGCTCGTCCGCCTCACGCCTCCCGAGGGCGAGGCACCCGTGCCACCACCGCCACCACCAGGGCAACCGCGGCGGCCACGGCCGGCACGGCGTACCCCGTGGACGGGGACATGTGCTCCACCGTCCAGCCGCCGGTCGCGCTGCCGCAGGCTATGCCGCCGAGCAGGGCCGTCACCGCGAGGGTCATGCCCTCGTTGAGGCGGCCCGGTGGGGTGCGGCGCTGGACCAGGGCCATGTTGGTGATCATCGTGGGGGCGGTCGCCATGCCGGCCAGCAGCAGGGTCGCGGCCAGCACCGGGAGCGAGCCGGTGGTGGACGTGGCCAGGGCCGGCAGAACCAGCAGCGCGGTCATCGCCGCCACGCACCACGGGTAGCGGCGCTCGGGGGAGCCGGTGAGCCGCAGCCGGCCGTACACCAGGCCCGCCACGCAGGACCCGGCCGCCTGGAGCCCCAGCACCGCGCCCGCGGCGGCCCGGTGCCCCTGCGCGTCGGCGTACGCGATCGTCACGACCTCCGTCGCCCCGAACACCGCGCCCAGGGCGAGGCAGACGGCCAGCAGCGCGGGCATGCCGGGCGCGCGCAGCGGCGCCGGGCCGGGCGCCGAGGCCGGGCCGTGCGCCGGCGGCTCGGTCGACCGCTGGGCGGCGAAGGCCAGCACCCCGGTCACCAGCAGCGTCACGGCGACGAGCGTGCCCGCCTCGGGGAAGAACGTCCCGCACAGGAAGGCCGCGAGCACCGGGCCCAGCATGAAGCACAGTTCGTCGACGGACTGCTCGAGGGAGTTCGCGGTGTGCAGGGCCCCCGGGTCGTCCTTCAGCAGATGGGTCCACCGCGCCCGGGACATACCCCCGGTATTGGGTGTGCTCGCGGTGGCGGCGTAGGCGGCGAACAGCGTCCACGCGGGGGCGTCGTACCGCACGCACAGCAGCAGGGCGAGGCTGCCCAGCGCCGCGAGCAGCGTGGCCGGCACGGCCACCCGGGCCTGCCCGTACCGGTCGACGAGCCGCGCGACCCCGGGCGCGACCACGGCGGTCGCCGCCAGCCCGGTGGCGGTGACGGCCCCGGCGAGGGCGTACGACCCGCGCGTCCCGGCGATCATCACGACCGCGCTCACGCTGAACATGCCCATGGGCAGCCGGGCCGCCAGGTTGGCGGCGGTGAAGGCGAGCGCGCCCGGCCGGGCGAACAGCCGCCGGTAGGGTCCCGGGGGCCGCCGGGCCGTCCGTCCACGGGGAGGGATCGCGGCAGCACGGGTGGGTGATGGGACGTTCCGGACTTCCCCGGCATCAGGGGCACTTGTGGCGGTCGATCTCGGCATGCGCCCAGCCTCGGCCGTCACCGATCACCGGGTCCAACACCTGCTCCGCACGGATTCACGCACTCCTGTTGTAAGTTCGGCCCATGCCGGCTCCCGCCCACCTCGACCCCCGCCTCCTGCGCGCCTTCCTGGCCGTCGCGGAGGAACTGCACTTCACCCGCGCCGCCGCCCGCCTGTACGTCGCCCAGCAGGCGCTCAGCCGGGACGTGCGCCGCCTGGAGCGCGAGCTCGGCGCCGAGCTGTTCGTGCGGACCACCCGCCAGGTCACCCTCACCCCCGACGGCGAGCGCCTCGTGCCGTACGCCCGCCGCGCGCTCCAGGCGCAGGACGACCTGCTCGCCGCCTTCGGGCAGGCCCGCCCCCTGCTCGTGGACCTGAACACACCCGGCCTGCGCACCACCCGCGCGGTCCTGCACCGGGCGCGCGAACTCGCGCCCGAGCTGGAGCTCATGGCCCGCTTCGAGAGCGGTCTGACGGGCGCCGCCGCCGATCTGCTCGCGGGCCGCCTCGACGCCTCGTTCGGCCGGTTCGCCGGCCTCGACCCGGCGCTGCGGGCCGGCCTCGACCACCAGCCGGTCCGTCTGGAGCCGATGGCCGTCGTCCTCCCCGAGGACCACCCCCTGGCCGCCCGGGACACGGTGCCGCTGGACGCGCTCGCCGGGGAGACCGTGTACGCCGGCGCCGGCAATCCCCGTACCCCCGAGTGGACCGCGCTGGCGCGAACCCTCTTCGAGGGGCGAGGGGTCGAGATGGCCGCCCCGGCGCCCCTGGCCGTCGGCGACGAGGAGTTCCAGCGGCTCATGGCGAAGACGCGGAACCCGGTGCTGGCGGTCGTCGACTTCCCCCCGATGCCGGGCACGGTGCTCCGCCCGCTGACGCACCCGGTCCCACTGTCGCCAGTATCACTTGTATGGAGAAAGGGTCTCGAACATCCCGGACTTATCGCCCTCCGCCGGGCAGCCTCCCAGGTCACAGGCGAGGAAGGATGGCTGGATCGACCACCTGAGGGATGGATTCCGGCCACCGACGCATGCGTCATGGGTGTCCATTAGTTGGCACGTGGCAACCACGAAACCTCCGCGTGCGCTACATTCTTCGCCTGAGCACAGTGTGGTAAAGGGGGGCGCTCGGCCGGGTGGGGGCTCGGTGCGACGACGTGTGCTCGGAGTCGTGTGCGCACCCGGAACGGTCCCGTGGGGGGATGTGCGTGCGCGTGAAGAAGTGGCGAGAAGACGCCCAACCGGAGTGGCCCCAGGCCGCGTACCGGTCTGTGGGCAATTCTTCCGCGGGGGGCGCCAGGGTGGACACCCAGGCCTTCCCGGCGACCGGGGAGACCGGGCTCCCGGGTCGGGGGCCGCGCTCCCGGACCGAGGCGAGGGAGACGGACATACTCCAGGGTGGCAGGCGTGCCTCGACGGACGCCGACAAGACGGAGATCCTGCGCGGCGTACCCGCCGCGTCCGGCGACGAGACCGCGGTCCTGCCCGGCGTCGGAAGACCGGCGGGACCGCCCCGGCACGGCCGGCACGCGGCCGGCGCCACCGACCCGTTCGCGGCGTCCGGCGGCCCCCGCACGGCACCCGTGCGCGATCCGTGGGCCGAGCACGAGCAGGCGGCGGGCCCCGGCGGCGCCGGCGCCACCCACGACCCGCACGAGGTCACCGTCCAGCTCGACGGCATAGGGCTCCAGCTCGACGGCATGATGCGCGCCGCCAAGGACGCCCCCGGCGCCCCCGAGGGCTCCGACGGGCCGGTGTTCGTCGACGAGACGGGCCGCCGCAGCCGCCGCTTCCGCCGGCTCGGCATGGCCGTCGCCCTGGCCTGCGCGGTCTACGCCGTGGTCATCGTCGCCACCCTGCTGTCCGGGAACTCCGACGCGCCCTGGCTGCCCGTCGAGGGCCCCGCGGAGAAGCCCGCCGGCCAGGTCGACACCTCGCCGATGCCGGCCGACTCGGTGACGCCCTCCGAGACCTCGGACGTCTCCCCGGGCGCCTCCCCGTCCGCGTCCGCGGGCGAGAGCCTGCTGCCCGGAACCGGCGGCACCGCGTCCGGCGCGTCCGCCGGCGCCGAGGACCCGGCCGCCTCCGGCCAGCCGAAGCCGAGCAACACCAAGGCGACGTCCAACCCCGGCGGCACCAACCCGACGCCCGACCGGCAGACACCCACCAACCCGGTCACCAACAACCCCGCACCGAGCCCGACGGACGGCGGCGGCACCACCACGGAGCCGACCGACCCCACGACCACCGAAGACCCCGGAACGGGGACGGTCGCCAACGGCCCGAGCAACCCTGAGCCCGTCGCGCAGGAGCCCGGAGGCACCACCTCCGCTCCCGCCGCCCCGTTCCCGGAGAACACCTTCTGATGGCATCCCGCACCCGCCGCCGTGGGGCAGAGCACGGAGCCCGCGGCGGCTCCTCGCGTCGCCACGCACCCGAACACCGCGCCCGCGGCGCCGCCCAGCGCCGCCGCCGCGTGCCCATGCGCCTCCTCCTGCCCTGCCTGGTCCTCGTCGCCCTGATGGCGATGCTGATGCTGCGCGGCTACGTCCACAGCGAGATCCTGGCCGACCACCGCATCCGGCCCGAGGCCGCCTCCGACAAGGTCCCGGAGAAGATCCTCGAGGGCGGCCCCGTCATCGACACCCGCGGCGGCCGGACCGAGACGCTGAGCCTGCGCGACCACCGCCTGGTCCTCACCTTCGACGACGGCCCCGACCCGGAGTGGACCCCCAAGGTCCTGGACGTGCTCAAGAAGCACAACGCCCACGCCGTCTTCTTCGTCACCGGCACCATGGCCTCGCGCTACCCGGAGCTGGTCCGGCGCATGGTCGAGGAGGGCCACGAGGTCGGCCTGCACACCTTCAACCACCCCGACCTCTCCTACCAGTCGAAGAAGCGCATCGACTGGGAGCTGTCCCAGAACCAGCTCGCGATCACCGGCGCCGCGGGCATCCGCACGTCCCTGTTCCGCCCGCCGTACTCGTCGTTCGCCGACGCCATGGACAACGAGTCCTGGCCGATCACCGAGTACATCGGCCAGCGCGGCTACCTCACCGTCGTCAACAACACCGACAGCGAGGACTGGCAGAAGCCCGGCGTCGACGAGATCATCCGCCGCGCCACCCCCAAGGGCGGCAAGGGCGCCATCGTCCTGATGCACGACTCCGGCGGCGACCGGCACCAGACCGTGCAGGCCCTCGACCGGTTCCTGCCGGACCTGCAGGCCAAGGGCTACACGTTCGGCAACCTCACCGAGGCGCTCGGCGCGCCCAGCGCCCACAGCCAGGTCACCGGGCTCGACCTGTGGAAGGGCAAGGCCTGGATCTTCCTCGTCCGGGCGTCGGACAACATCACGGGCGTGCTCGTCGTCGGCCTCGCGGTGATCGGCTTCCTGGTCATCAGCCGCTTCGTGCTGATGCTGCTGCTGTCCGGCATCCACGCGCGCCGGGTGCGCCGCAAGGGCTTCCGCTGGGGCCCGCCCGTCACCGAACCGGTGACGGTGCTCGTCCCGGCGTACAACGAGGCCAAGTGCATCGAGAACACGGTGCGTTCCCTCATGGCGAGCGAGCACCCCATCGAGGTGATCGTCGTCGACGACGGCTCCAGCGACGGCACGGCCCGCATCGTCGAGGCCATGGGGCTGCCGAACGTCCGGGTCGTCCGCCAGCTCAACGCGGGCAAGCCCGCCGCGCTCAACCGCGGTCTGGCCAACGCCAGCCACGAGATCATCGTGATGATGGACGGCGACACCGTCTTCGAGCCGGCCACGGTCCGTGAGCTCGTCCAGCCGTTCGGCGACCCGCGCGTCGGCGCCGTCGCCGGCAACGCGAAGGTGGGCAACCGCGACTCCCTCATCGGCGCCTGGCAGCACATCGAGTACGTGATGGGCTTCAACCTCGACCGCCGCATGTACGACATGCTGCGCTGCATGCCGACCATCCCGGGCGCCGTCGGCGCCTTCCGGCGGTCGGCGCTGGAGCGGGTCGGCGGCATGAGCGACGACACGCTCGCCGAGGACACCGACATCACCATGGCGATGCACCGGGACGGCTGGCGCGTCGTCTACGCCGAGAACGCGCGCGCCTGGACCGAGGCGCCGGAGTCCGTCCAGCAGCTGTGGTCCCAGCGCTACCGCTGGTCGTACGGCACGATGCAGGCGATCTGGAAGCACCGCCGCGCCCTGGTGGAGAAGGGGCCCTCGGGCCGCTTCGGCCGGGTCGGCCTGCCCCTGGTGTCGCTCTTCATGGTCCTGGCGCCCCTGCTCGCCCCGCTCATCGACGTCTTCCTGATCTACGGCCTGATCTTCGGCCCGACGCAGAAGACCGTCATCGCCTGGCTGGGCGTCCTCGCGATCCAGCTGGTCTGCGCCGCCTACGCCTTCCGGCTGGACAAGGAGCGCATGACGCACCTGATCTCGCTCCCGCTCCAGCAGATCCTCTACCGCCAGCTGATGTACGTGGTCCTGCTCCAGTCCTGGATCACGGCCCTCACCGGCGGCCGGCTGCGCTGGCAGAAGCTGCGCCGCACGGGCGTGGTGGAGGCACCCGGCGGCCCCGTGCCGTCGCAGCGTTCGGCAGGCACACGTGACGGCGATCGGAGGCCGGTGGGATGACGCACCAGTACCCGCCCATGGGTCCCGGAGCGGCCGGGTCCGGGGCACCGGAGCCCGCCTGGCAGAACGACCCCGTCTGGCAGAACGACCCGGCCTGGCGGACGGACCCCTACCCCGGCGCGGGCGCGTACGGGCACGAGCCGGCGGCGACCGCCGTCGTACCCGAGCCCGCCGCCCCCGCCCCGGCACCCGAACCCGCGCCGGCGCCCGCGCCGAAGAAGCCGGGCCGTGACCGCTATCTGGATCTGCTGCGCTCCATCGCGCTGGTCCGTGTGGTCGCGTACCACCTCTTCGGCTGGGCCTGGCTGACGGTGCTGTTCCCGTCCATGGGCGTGATGTTCGCGCTGGCCGGCTCGCTCATGGCGCGCTCCCTGAACCGTCCCGCGTGGGGCGTCATCAAGAGCCGCGTCCGGCGTCTGCTGCCGCCGCTGTGGGTGTTCAGCGCCGTCGTGCTGACGATGATGTTCGCCGGAGGCTGGAACCCGACGAAGGACCCGGACCTCGGCGGCGGCATGTGGGCCGTCATCGACCTGTTCAACTACCTCGTCCCGGTCGGCGCCCCGCCGTACCCGTGGCAGATCGGCTCCCAGTCCGGTCTGCTGGAGAACACCTGGGCGGTGCAGGCGGCCGGCGTGCTCTGGTACCTGCGGGCCTACCTGTGGTTCGTCGTGGCGTCCCCGCTGCTGCTGTGGGCGTTCCGCCGGGCCCCGCTGCCGACCCTGCTGGCCCCGCTGGCCCTGACGGCCGTCGTGGGGACGGGCCTCGTCACGATCCCCGGCGAGACCGGCAACGCGATCTCCGACTTCGCCGTCTACGGCGGCTGCTGGGTGCTGGGCTTCGCCCACCACGAGGGACTGCTGGCCAAGATCCCGCGCTATGTGGCCGTCTCCTGCGCCGCGCTCGTCATGGCCTTCGGACTGTGGTGGGCCTCGGGCCACCTCGGCCCGGACGGCTGGGACCTCAACGATATCCCGCTGTCCCAGGCGACCTGGTCCTTCGGGTTCGTCGTGATCCTGCTGCTCTACTCGCCCTCGTGGCAGGAGCTGCCGGGCCGGCTCGCCCGCTGGGACAAGCTGGTCACGCTGTCCAACAACCGCGCGGTCACGATCTACCTCTGGCACAACCTCCTGATCATGGCCACGGTCCCGATCCTGGACCAGCTGTACAACCTGCCGTTCATGGAGAGCGAGCGGGCCTCGGCCGCCCTCGACTCCACGTACATGATCTGGATGTTCTTCCTCGTCTGGCCGTTGATAGGGCTGGCCGTCCTGTGCTTCGGCTGGGTCGAGGACTTCGCCGCCAAGCGCAGCCCGCGCCTGTGGCCCAACGGCACGAAGAAGAAGGCCGCCGCGTCCGGCGACGGCGGCCGCGGCGGCCGTCGCCGCGGATGACACCGCCCCCGTCCGCCCCCGCGACCGCCCGTCTCCGCAGGTCCGCCGTCCCCGATGTCGGACCCGCATGGAAGACTGGCCCGGTCGCTGTGGTGGACGGGGTCGCCGGGTGGTCCGGTGGGGGAGTGGGTGACGGGTGAGCAAGCGGCAGGTCCAGAAGATGCTGCGGTTGATCGCGAGCGGTCAGCCGGTCGAGCTCACGAGTCCCATGGCCTCGGTGAAGAAGCTCGCCCACCTCGCCTTCATCGCCCAGCAGTTCGGCTACGAGTACCTGGACGTGAGGCAGGGGGGACGCAACAACGCCCTCGTGATGCTGATCGCGCCCGACCCCAGCCCGCAGGCCCGCGCCCGGGCCGCGCAGAACTGGGCGCAGTACCCGGACGCCGGTGACGGCGTCTCCGTGCCGCCGATCGTGCCCGACGCGCACGAACTGCTCAAGGCGCGCATCAACTTCGACCTCACCGGCCGGCATGTCGAGAAGCGCCTGTACTGGGTGGCCGCCGGTATCACCGGCGGCTTCTTCTTCTCCGCCCTGAAGGCGGACATCGAGGGCGACTCCGCCCTCTTCGTCATCCTCGGCTGGGTGGGGCTGATGGCGCTGCTCGGCGTCGGCATCGTCGTCACCCGCAAGCGCAACGCCAAGTTCGCGGCGCGGCTCGAGGCCGCCGGGTTCACGCCCGTACGGGACGAGACGGGCCGACTGCGCTACCTGCCGGCCGGATACGCCGGCCCGTTCGGCGCGAGCGGGCCGTACGGCGGGCAGGCCCCGGCCGCCGCGCCGGGCGCCCCCGGCGGCTACGGGCAGCAGGCCCCGGCGCAGGCCCCGTACGCGCAGCCCGCCGCACCCGGTCCCTACCCGGGCCGGCCGGCCGCTCCCGGCCCGTACGGGCAGCAGCCCGCCCCGGGGCCGTACGGCGCGCCCCAGGCGCCCCAGCAGCCCCAGGGCCCCTACGGCGTGCCGCCGCAGACGCCCTACGGACAGCCGCAGCAGCCGTACGGGCAGGCACCCCAGCCGCCGCAGCCGTACGGCCAGCAGCCGCCCTATCCGCAGCAGAACCCCCACTGGCAGCCCCCGCAGCAGCCCTGACCGGGTCGTCCGGGTCCGGTCCGCGGGACCTCTCATCCGCCCCGCCCGGCGGGTGAGAGCAACGTTCCTTGCCGGTCACCGGGTGCCACAGCACGGAAACGCGCCCTCCCTACCTTCGGGATCAGCCACTCGCAGGCGACCGAGCCCGAAGACCGTGGAGGCGCCATGACAGCCCCGAGCACTGCCCCCGTCGCGAGCAGGGGAGGCCGCTGGATCGACCACTGGGACCCCGAGGACGAGACCTTCTGGAACACCACCGGCGAGCGGATCGCCCGCCGCAACCTGTTCTTCTCCGTGCTCTCCGAGCACATCGGGTTCTCGATCTGGACCCTGTGGTCCGTGATGGTGCTGTTCATGGGGCCGGAGTACGGCCTCACCCCCGCCGACAAGTTCACCATCGTCTCGATGGCCACCCTGGTCGGCGCCGTCGCCCGCGTCCCCTACACCTTCGCCGTCGCCGTCTTCGGCGGCCGGATGTGGACGGTGGTCTCCGCGAGCCTGCTGCTCGTGCCCACGGTCGCCGCGTTCGTGGTGATGGAGCCGGGGACCTCCTTCACCGCCTTCCTGATCTGCGCGATGCTGGCCGGCGTCGGCGGCGGCAACTTCGCCTCCAGCATGACCAACATCAACGCCTTCTTCCCGCTGCGGAAGAAGGGATGGGCGCTCGGGCTGAACGCCGGCGGCGGCAACATCGGTGTCCCCGTCGTGCAGCTGGTCGGTCTCGCCGTGATCGGCGCCAGTGGGGGCCCGCGTCTGCTGCTCGGCATCTACATCCCGTTCATCGTGGTCGCCGCCGTCCTCGCCTGGCTGAGGATGGACAGCATCTCCTCCGTCCGCAACGACACCGGTGCCGCCAAGGACGCCGCGAAGGACCCGCACACCTGGATCATGTCCTTCCTCTACATCGGCACCTTCGGCTCGTTCATCGGCTACAGCTTCGCCTTCGGCCTGGTCCTGCAGACGCAGTTCGGCCGGACGCCCCTGCAGGCCGCGTACGTCACCTTCATCGGCCCGCTGCTGGGCTCCCTGATCCGTCCCGTCGGCGGCTCGCTCGCCGACCGCTTCGGCGGCGCCCGGATCACGCTGTGGAACTACGTCGCCATGGCCGCCGCGACCGGCGTCGTCATCGTGGCGTCGGTCCGCGAGTCGCTGCCGCTGTTCACCGTGGCCTTCATCGCCCTGTTCGTCCTGACCGGGCTTGGCAACGGCTCCACGTTCAAGATGATCCCCGGCATCTTCCACGCCAAGGCCCTCGGCAAGGGCCTGGAGGGCGAGGCGGCCGCCGCCTACGGACGCCGGCTCTCCGGTGCCTCCATGGGGCTCATCGGCGCGGTGGGCGCCCTCGGCGGACTCGGCATCAACATGGCCTTCCGGCAGTCGTTCCTCAGCGTGGGCTCCGGCACCGGCGCCTTCGTCGCCTTCCTCGCCTTCTACGGCCTGTGCTTCGCCGTCACCTGGGCCGTATACCTTCGCCGCCCGGCGCCCGCCACGGCCCCCACGGCTTCGGCGACGGAGACGAAGCCGCAGCTCAGCTACGCCGAGGTGTGACGTAACACCGCTGACACGTGGCCGAACCGAGCCTGTCACGCACCGTTGACAGGCTCGCTCGGCATGCGGACGCGGCTGTGCGGGCGTCCGGCGCAGGCACCACGACTCGAGTGCGGAACGAGAGTTATGTACGACGAACAGCAGCAACCCGAACACGGACCCCTCGCCGGGTTCACCGTGGGCGTCACCGCCGCGCGCCGTGCCGACGAGCTCGGGGCGCTGCTCCAGCGGCGCGGCGCCGCCGTCGTGCACGCCCCTGCGCTGCGCATCGTGCCGCTGTCCGACGACAGCGAACTGCTCGCCGCCACCAAGGAGATCATCCAGCGGCACCCGGACGTCGTGGTCGCCACGACCGCGATCGGCTTCCGGGGCTGGATCGAGGCCGCCGACGGCTGGGGCCTCGGCGAGGACCTGCTGAACCGGCTGCGCGAGGTCGAACTGCTCGCGCGCGGGCCCAAGGTGAAGGGCGCGGTGCGGGCGGCCGGACTGACCGAGGAGTGGTCGCCGTCCAGCGAGTCCATGGCCGAGGTGCTGGACCGGCTGCTGGAGGAGGGCGTCGACGGCCGCCGGATCGCCGTCCAGCTGCACGGCGAGCCGCTGCCCGGCTTCGTGGAGGCGCTCAGGGCGGGCGGGGCGGAGGTGCTCGGCGTGCCCGTGTACCGGTGGCTGCCGCCGGTGGACATCGGCCCCGTGGACCGGTTGCTGGACGCGGCCGTCTCCCGTTCCCTGGACGCCGTGACCTTCACCAGCGCCCCGGCCGCCGCGTCCCTGCTGACGCGGGCCGGGGAACGCGGACTGCTCGACGAACTGCTGGCCGCGCTCGGGCACGACGTCCTGCCGGCCTGCGTGGGCCCGGTCACCGCCCTGCCGTTGCAGGCGCGGGGGGTCGACACCGTGCAGCCCGAACGCTTCCGGCTCGGCCCGCTCGTGCAGTTGCTCTGCCGCGAACTGCCGGGCCGCGCGCGGACGTTGCCGATCGCCGGGCACCGGGTGGAGATCCGCGGCCACGCGGTACTGGTGGACGGGGAGCTGCGGCCGGTGCCGCCCGCCGGGATGTCCCTGCTGCGGGCCCTGGCCCGGCGGCCGGGCTGGGTGGTGTCCCGCGCCGACCTGCTGCGCGCGCTGCCCGGCGCCGGGCGGGACGAGCACGCCGTGGAGACGGCGATGGCACGGCTGCGTACGGCGCTGGGGGCGCCGAAGCTGATCCAGACGGTGGTGAAACGGGGGTATCGGCTGGCGCTGGATCCGGCCGCCGATGCGAAGTATGGGGGCGAGTGAGGGCGTTCTGGTTGCCCTCAGTCGGGCTGCACTCGGCGTACAGGAGCCGTCCTTCGGGGGCTGGCCGCCCCCGGACCCCCGCTGTCGGCCCTGGACGGGCCTCGTCCTCAAGCGCCGGACGGGCTGGATGTGCCCGGCACGAGGGGTTCCGGAGCCGGGCCTCTGCGGGCACTGTGAGAGGGAACGGTTCCCCAGCCTCCGCTAGGCGGTGACAGGCACATGGCACCGGGTACGGCCACGGTCGCGTACGACCTGCGCTTCGGCGCGGGGCGGGTGAGTCTCGACCTTCTCGCGACCGCGCATCCCTGTGAACGGATCGTGTCCGTCGAGGTGTTGTGCGCGTGGATCGGCGGGAGCGGGCTCGTGCCGCCGCACACGCCGCTGGGGCACGCCGACGCCTCCTGGGTCGCCGGGTTCCGTGAAGTACGCGCTTGCTTGGATCAGTTGGTGCGGGGGGCGCTGGCGGGGCCGGCGCCCCGGCCGTCGTACGACAGGGCGCTGGAGCGGGTGAACGACCTCGCCCGTGCCGCGCCGCCCGCCCCGCGGGCCGTGCGAGGCGGGGACGGCACGCTGGTGAGGCGGCTGGAGCGGCCGCCCGCTTGCGCGGAGTTGCTCGGCGCCCTCGCGCGGGACGTGCTGGAGCTGCTCACCGATCCCGTCGCGCGGGCGGGGCTGAGAGAGTGCGAAGGGGACAATTGCCCTCTCGTGTACCTCGACACCTCCCGGGGCCGCCGGAGGCGCTGGTGCTCCAGCGAGGTCTGCGGGAACCGCGAAAGAGTGGCCCGGCACCGCCGCCGTGCGGCCCTCACGCGGACCTGACCGCCCGTTATGCCCCTTACGTGTCACGGTCGTCGAAGTGATTTCGATTACACGTTGTTTACCTACGCCACCGTAGGGAAGCGTGAAGACGATCTTGCCGATGTGACGGAAATGTAAAGATCGCACGGTGGGAATGTGGCGCCATGTCCCCCTCGTCACGTCACTCCGAAGAAAACTGTCGCCTCACGTTGAACACGCAACGCGCCGTCTGCGTACGGGTGGTCGAGCGACCGACTGGGGGAACCCCCGGACATCGGAGGTGGGCGTGCGCAAGGATTCCGTCGTGGCCAATGAACGTGGATCGAGGGCCCGACATCGCATGTCCCAGCCCTCGGAACCTGATGAGGAGCTGATGCGTGCGCTGTACAGAGAGCACGCCGGACCCCTCCTTGCGTATGTCCTCCGTCTGGTCGCCGGTGATCGGCAACGAGCAGAGGACGTCGTGCAGGAGACGCTCATCCGTGCCTGGAAGAACGCCGGACAGCTCAATCGAGCGACCGGATCGGTACGCCCCTGGCTGGTGACGGTCGCCCGGCGCATCGTCATCGACGGCCACCGCAGCCGGCAGGCCCGGCCGCAGGAGGTCGATCCGTCGCCGCTGGAGGTCATCCCCGCGGAGGACGAGATCGACAAGGCGCTGTGGTTGATGACGCTGTCGGACGCGCTCGACGACCTGACCCCCGCCCACCGGGAGGTGCTCGTCGAGACGTACTTCAAGGGGCGTACGGTCAATGAGGCGGCCGAGACTTTGGGCATACCCAGCGGAACCGTCCGCTCAAGGGTTTTCTACGCCTTGCGGTCGATGAAGCTGGCTCTGGAGGAGCGGGGGGTGACGGCGTGATGAGCGGGTACGGGGGAAACCAGGGATTCGGCATGGGCGGGTCGGGTATGTCTGGGTCCATGAGCCCCACGCAGGGACGACCGGGCCCCAGTGAGCACGAGACCGTCGGCGCCTACGCCCTCGGGATTCTCGACGACGCCGAGGCAACCGCTTTCGAGGCTCATCTGGCCACCTGCGAATGGTGCGCCCAGCAGCTCGACGAACTCGCCGGAATGGAACCGATGCTGGCCGCCCTCGCGGACCTGCCCGGTGCCGGCACACCCGCCATCGGCGACTCGCTGTCGGCGAAGCCCAGCCCGCGTCTGGTGAACAAGCTGGTCGACGAGGTCGCCGAGCGCCGCGCCCAGAAGCGCCGGCGCGGCTTCTACCTGGTGGCCGCGGCCGCCGCGCTGATCATCGGCGGTCCCGTCGTGGCCGTCGCGACGAACGGCGACGGCGGAGGCGGCGGCACCGAGGGGAACCGGACCGTGCAGGCGGCCAACCCCGCCAAGGAGCTGTTCGCCGGCATCAAGGACAAGGTCACGGGCACCGACTCGTCGACCGGCGTCACCGCGACCGTCGGCCTGAGCGAGAAGCTCTGGGGCACGGAGACCGGCCTGGAGCTCAAGGGCGTCAAGGGCCCGCTGAAGTGCTCCATGGTCTTCGTCAGCAAGGACGGCGCGCGCGAGACGGCGGCCTCCTGGTCCGTGCCGAAGTGGGGCTACGGCCTCCCGGACGCGAAGACCGAGCAGGCGAAGAACCCGCTCTACGTCAGCGGCGGAGTCGCCATGTCCCCGGACAAGATCGACCACGTCGAGATCATCGACTTCGACGGGAACAAGCTCGTCCAGGTCGACGTGTAGGAGACATCCGCCAGGCCCGTCGTAGCGCCACGGGCCCCCTTCGCGTACGGTTGACGGCTGCCCAGCACGTCAGAAGGGGGCCCGGTGGCCGCTCAGGCGCAGGACAGTGCGCTCGACTCCCTGCGAGACCGAGAGATCGGCGTCGAACAGGAACACCTCGACCGGGTGTACCGGCGTCTCGAGGAGAAGATCCACGAGGCCGAGTTCCTCATGAACGACGCGGCCCAGCGCGGCCAGGTCGGCACACCCGGAGCGCTCGCCGAACGGGACGCGCAGGTCTTCCGGGCCGGCGTCCACCTCAACCGGCTCAACAACGAGTTCGAGGACTTCCTCTTCGGCCGGATCGACCTGCTCCTCGGCAAGGACGGCAAGAAGGGGCCCGACGGCGCCTACACCGCGGTCGAGCCCGCCGAGGGCGCGGTGCGCGAGGACAACACCGCCGACATCGCCGAGACCCTGCACATCGGGCGCATCGGCGTGCTCGACCAGGACTACGCCCCGCTGGTCATCGACTGGCGGGCCCCGGCCGCCGCGCCCTTCTACCGCTCCACGCCGGTCGACCCCGGCCGGGTCGTACGGCGCCGCGTCATCCGCTCCAAGGGCCGCAAGGTCCTCGGTGTCGAGGACGACCTGATGCGCCCCGAACTCACGGCGCACCTCGACGGGCGGGAGCTGCCCGTCATCGGCGACGGCGCCCTCATGGCCGCCCTCGGCCAGGCCCGCACCCACACCATGCGGGACATCGTGGCGTCCATCCAGGCCGAGCAGGACATGGTGATCCGCGCCCCCGCCGCCTCCGTCACCTACGTCGAGGGCGGCCCCGGCACCGGCAAGACCGCCGTCGCCCTGCACCGCGCCGCCTACCTGCTCTACCAGGACCGGCGCCGGTACGCGGGCGGCATCCTCATCGTCTCGCCGACCCCGCTGCTGGTGGCGTACACCGAGGGCGTGCTCCCGTCGCTCGGCGAGGAGGGCCAGGTCGCCATCCGCGCGATCGGCTCCCTGGTCGACGGCGCCGAGGCCACGCTGTACGACTCCCCGGCCACCGCCCGCGCCAAGGGCTCGTACCGGATGCTCAAGGTGCTGCGGAAGGCGGCGCGCGGCGCACTGGAGCTGGGCGCGGGCTCCCGCGCGGGAGGCGGCGACCGCGGCGGGCAGCTGGCGTTCGGCGACGACCCCGCCCCGGTGCCCGCGGGCCCCCCGACCCGGCTGCGCGTGGTCGCCTTCGGGCGCCGGCTGGAGCTGGAGGCCGACGCCCTCGACCGCGTCCGGCGCACCGCGCTCGGCGGGACCGCCCCGGTGAACCTGCTGCGCCCGCGCGCCCGCAAGCTGCTGCTCGACGCCCTCTGGGAGCAGTCCGGCGGCGCCAAACGGCACAGCGACCCCGAGCTCGCCGCCGAGCTGCGCTCCTCCTTCGACGAGGACGTGACCTCGGAGGACAGCTTCATCGCGTTCCTGGACGCCTGGTGGCCCGAGCTCACCCCGGCCGCCGTCCTCACGGCGATGGCCGACGAGCGCCGGCTCGGCCGCTGGGCCCGCCGGGTCCTCAACCCCGGCGAGGTCCGCAAGGTCGCCCGCTCGCTGCGCCGCGACGGCCTGTCCGTGCACGACATCGCCCTGCTGGACGAGCTCCAGGCGATCCTCGGCACCCCGGCCCGCCCCCGCCGCAGACGCGAACTGGACCCGCTCGACCAGCTGACCGGCCTCGAGGAGCTGATGCCGGTGCGCGAGGAGTCGCAGCGCGAGCGCGCCGAACGGCTGGCGGCCGAACGCACCGAGTACGCGCACGTCATCGTCGACGAGGCGCAGGACCTCACGCCGATGCAGTGGCGCATGGTCGGCCGCCGCGGCCGGCACGCCACCTGGACGGTCGTCGGCGACCCGGCGCAGTCCTCCTGGTCCGACCCGGACGAGGCCGCCGAGGCCCGTGACGAGGCCCTGGGCAGCCGGCCCCGCCGCCGCTTCCAGCTCACCGTGAACTACCGCAACCCCGCCGAGATCGCCGAGCTGGCCGCGAAGGTGCTCGCGCTCGCCATGCCGGGCTCCGCCTCCCCGTCGGCGGTGCGTTCGACCGGTGTCCGGCCCCGCTTCTCGGTGGTGGAGGACTCCCTCGCCGGGACGGTCCGCGCGGAGGCGGCCCGGCTGCTGGAGCAGGTCGACGGCACCGTCGGCGTGGTCGTCGCCATGCAGCGGCGCGAGGAGGCGGCCCGCTGGCTGGCCGGGCTGGGCGACCGGGTCGTCGCGCTCGGCAGCCTGGAGGCCAAGGGCCTGGAGTACGACGCCACGGTGGTGGTCTCCCCGGCGGAGATCGCCGACGAGTCCCCGGCCGGACTGCGCGTGCTCTACGTGGCGCTGACCCGGGCGACGCAGCAGCTCACGGTGGTGTCGGGGGAGCGCGACGAGCCGGACGCCGCCGGCGTGCCGGACCTGCTGAGGGACTGATGAGAAGGAACACCGCCGGAGGGAATGGCCTCACGGCATCCGTTTGTTAGCCTGGACGTGACACCGGCTCGATCCAAGCCCCCGGGCCCAACCTTCGTCGCTACGAGCGACCACTTGCCGCGAGGCGAGCATGGCGGGTCGGTGTCACCTACGTAGGGGAGAGGCCCGCGTCACGGATGTGACGCGGGCCTCTTCTCCTTTTGAAGACGTGGCGAACAAAACGTTCGCAATCCCGGCCCGGCTAACTCCTACTCGACGGTAGGTGCGACGATCGGACGGCAGATCGCAGCTATACGGTGAAAGCAGAGGAAGTCGGCCATGGCAACGGCGCCCAGCGTCTCCTACTCGATGACGGTCCGGCTGGAGGTGCCCGCGAGCGGAACCGCGGTCTCCCAGCTCACCACGGCCGTGGAGTCCCACGGAGGCTCGGTGACCGGCCTCGACGTGACCGCGTCCGGCCACGAGAAGCTCCGGATCGACGTCACCATCGCCGCGACCTCCACCGCGCACGCCGACGAGATCGTCGAACAGCTGCGCCAGATCGAGGGTGTCACGCTCGGCAAGGTCTCCGACCGTACGTTCCTGATGCACCTCGGCGGCAAGATCGAGATGGCGTCCAAGCACCCCATCCGCAACCGTGACGACCTCTCCATGGTCTACACGCCCGGCGTGGCCCGGGTGTGCATGGCGATCGCCGAGAACCCCGAGGACGCCCGCCGGCTGACCATCAAGCGCAACTCCGTCGCGGTCGTCACCGACGGCTCCGCGGTCCTCGGCCTCGGCAACATCGGCCCGAAGGCCGCGCTGCCGGTCATGGAGGGCAAGGCGGCCCTGTTCAAGCGGTTCGCGGGCATCGACGCCTGGCCGATCTGCCTGGACACCCAGGACACCGACGCGATCGTCGAGATCGTCAAGGCGATCGCCCCCGGCTTCGCGGGCATCAACCTGGAGGACATCTCCGCGCCCCGCTGCTTCGAGATCGAGGCGCGGCTGCGCGAGGCCCTGGACATCCCGGTCTTCCACGACGACCAGCACGGCACGGCGATCGTCGTCCTGGCGGCGCTCACCAACGCCCTCCGGGTCACGGGCAAGGCGATCGAGAACATCCGCGTGGTGATGTCCGGCGCCGGCGCCGCCGGTACGGCCATCCTCAAACTGCTGCTCGCGGCGGGCGTGAAGAACGCCGTCGTGGCCGACATCCACGGTGTCGTGCACACGGGCCGTGAGGACCTGCGTGAGGCTCCCGCGGACTCGCCGCTGCGCTGGATCGCCGACAACACCAACCCGGAGAATCTGACCGGCACCCTCAAGGAGGCCGTGCGCGGCGCCGACGTCTTCATCGGTGTCTCGGCCCCCAACGTGCTCGACGGGGACGACGTGGCCGCCATGGCCGAAGGCGCGATCGTGTTCGCGCTCGCGAACCCGGACCCCGAGGTCGACCCCGCGATCGCCCGTCAGACGGCGGCAGTTGTGGCCACCGGCCGCTCGGACTTCCCGAACCAGATCAACAACGTGCTGGTCTTCCCCGGTGTGTTCCGCGGCCTGCTCGACGCGCAGTCCCGCACCGTCAACACGGACATGATGCTCGCGGCCGCGAAGGCGCTGGCGGACGTGGTGACGGAGGACGAGCTCAACCCGAACTACATCGTCCCCAGCGTCTTCAACGACAAGGTGGCGGGCGCCGTCGCCGGCGCGGTCCGTGAGGCCGCGAAGGCGGCGACCGCCGCCGAAGGGGCGTAAGCCCCGTGCGGCGGGGTAACCGGCACAGGTGACCGGGCTGTGAGGATCGCCACGGCAAGCCCTTGTGACGGCGCGTCGCGGAACCTGGCGCCTGTTTTCGCCGTTTATCGTGACGGCCAGGCTCAGGCCCTCTCTTCGTGTGACTCCCAAGGGTGTTCTCACGACTCCTCCGGGTGCCGGATTGGCTTTCCCGCCGCAGGTAGGGGCAGGATGCGTCCCTGGGCGCGAGGGTCTGGCCACGGACCCGGTCCGGGGACCGACCGAGGACCCTGGCAGCATCGACACCGCTGTGCCCGACATGCGGCTCCGCCGCGTGGCACGCCTCAAGGCAATTGAACACGGGAGTAAGAACATGAACCGCAGTGAGCTGGTGGCCGCGCTGGCCGACCGCGCCGAGGTGACCCGCAAGGACGCCGACGCCGTGCTGGCCGCGTTCGCCGAGACCGTCGGCGAGGTCGTCGCCAAGGGCGACGAGAAGGTCACCATCCCTGGCTTCCTGACCTTCGAGCGCACCCACCGTGCCGCTCGCACCGCCCGCAACCCGCAGACCGGCGACCCGATCCAGATCCCCGCCGGCTACAGCGTGAAGGTCTCCGCGGGCTCCAAGCTCAAGGAAGCCGCCAAGGGCAAGTAAGCGCTCCGCCTCGAGCGAGAGACGCCGAAGGGGCGGTCACCCGATTCCGGGTGACCGCCCCTTCGCCATGAGCCTCGGAGGGCGTCAGCCGAGCGCCTTGCCCGGCAGTTCGACCTTCGCGCCCAGCTCCACGAGCTTCTCCATGAAGTTCTCGTAGCCGCGGTTGATCAGTTCGATGCCGTGGACCCGGGACGTGCCCTGGGCCGCCAGCGCGGCGATGAGGTACGAGAAGCCGCCGCGCAGGTCGGGGATGACCAGGTCGGCGCCCTGGAGCTTGGTGGGGCCCGAGACGACGGCGGAGTGCAGGAAGTTGCGCTGGCCGAAGCGGCAGTCGGAGCCGCCCAGGCACTCGCGGTACAGCTGGATGTGCGCGCCCATCTGGTTCAGGGCGGACGTGAAGCCGAGCCGGGACTCGTAGACCGTCTCGTGGATGATGGACAGGCCCGTCGCCTGCGTCAGCGCGACCACCAGGGGCTGCTGCCAGTCGGTCTGGAAGCCCGGGTGCACGTCGGTCTCCAGCGCGATGGACTTCAACTGGCCGCCGGGGTGCCAGAAACGGATGCCCTCGTCGTCGATCTCGAAGGCCCCGCCCACCTTCCGGTAGGTGTTGAGGAACGTCATCATCGAACGCTGCTGAGCGCCGCGGACGTAGATGTTGCCCTCGGTCGCGAGCGCCGCGGACGCCCAGGAGGCGGCCTCCAGGCGGTCCGGCAGGGCGCGGTGGGCGTAACCGCCGAGCTTGTCCACACCGGTGATGCGGATCGTGCGGTCGGTGTCCATCGCGATGATGGCGCCCATCTTCTGCAGGACGCAGATGAGGTCCTCGATCTCCGGCTCGACGGCCGCGTTCGAGAGCTCGGTGACACCCTCCGCGAGGACGGCCGTCAGCAGCACCTGCTCGGTGGCGCCGACGGACGGGTACGGCAGCCGGATCTTGGTGCCGCGCAGCCGCTGCGGGGCCTCCAGGTACTGCCCGTCGGCCCGCTTCTCGATCCGCGCGCCGAACTGCCGCAGCACCTCGAAGTGGAAGTCGATGGGCCGGCCGCCGATGTCGCAGCCGCCGAGGCCCGGGATGAAGGCGTGGCCGAGGCGGTGCAGCAGCGGGCCGCAGAACAGGATCGGGATGCGGCTCGATCCCGCGTGGGCATCGATGTCAGCGACGTTGGCGCTCTCGACGTGCGACGGGTCCATCACCAGCTCGCCGGGCTCCTCGCCCGGTCGGACGGTGACACCGTGCAGTTGGAGCAGGCCGCGGACGACCCGGACGTCCCGGATGTCGGGGACGTTGCGCAGTCGGCTGGGGCCACTGCCCAGGAGGGCGGCGACCATGGCCTTCGGTACGAGGTTCTTCGCACCGCGGACACGGATCTCGCCCTCGAGCGGGGTTCCGCCGTGGACAAGCAGTACATCGTCATTGCCGTTGACGGTCATGTATCTCGCGTTCCGATGAGTTGGGCAGGGGCCAGAAGGGAAAGGGTAATCGCCGCGCACCCCCCTGGAGTAAGCCCGAGCGGGGCTCAGCAACGTCATAGTCGTGTCACAACACGAACGGTTCCGTGCCGGGCACGAGCGGTCACCGGACCGGCCCTCGCGCGGGGGCCGGCCCCCGCGCCCCAGGGGCCCCGCCGGACCCGGCCCCACCAGGACGCTCGCTCCCGCGCGGCCGCGTTCCCCCGCGAAGCGGCATTGCCTCCCCACACGGGGGGAAGATGCGGGATCATGTCTGGCATGACCGAGGTGTCCTCGCTCACAGGGCGGCTGCTCGTGGCCACGCCCGCCCTGGCGGACCCGAACTTCGACCGCGCGGTGGTGCTCCTTCTCGACCACGACGAGGAGGGCTCCCTCGGTGTCGTCCTCAACCGGCCGACCCCCGTCGACGTGGGCGACATCCTGGAGGGCTGGGCGGATCTCACCGGTGAGCCGGGTGTCGTCTTCCAGGGCGGCCCGGTGTCGCTGGACTCGGCCCTCGGCGTCGCCGTGATCCCGGGCGACGCGGCCGGGGACAGCGCGCCGCTGGGCTGGCGCCGGGTGCACGGCGCGATCGGGCTGGTGGACCTGGAGGCGCCGCCGGAGCTGCTGGCCTCCGCCGTCGGATCGCTGCGGATCTTCGCCGGGTACGCCGGCTGGGGCCCCGGCCAGCTGGAGGACGAACTGGTCGACGGCGCCTGGTACGTCGTCGAGTCCGAGCCCGGTGACGTGTCGTCCCCGGCGCCGGAGCGGCTGTGGCGGGAGGTGCTGCGCCGCCAGCGCAACGAGCTGGCGATGGTGGCGACGTATCCGGACGACCCGTCGCTCAACTGATGGCTGTGAGCTTCAGTACCCTTGGCGGTATGAGCACTCTCGAGCCCGAGCGCGGGACTGGTACGGGGACCCTCGTCGAGCCCACGCCGCAGACTTCCCACGGCGACGGCGACCACGAGCGCTTCGCCCACTACGTCCAGAAGGACAAGATCATGGCGAGCGCCCTCGACGGCACCCCCGTCGTGGCGCTCTGCGGCAAGGTGTGGGTGCCCGGCCGCGATCCCAAGAAGTATCCCGTGTGTCCCATGTGCAAGGAGATCTACGAGTCCATGGGCGCCGGCGGCGACGACAAGGGCAAGGGCAAGGGCGACCAGTAGGACCGTCCTCCCCGGGCCGGCGTGACCGAGGCCCCCAGGTGTGTTTCGCGCACCTTGGGGGCCTTTGTGCTGTCCGGGCGTTGCACGGAGTGCGTCCGCCGGTCACAGAGTGGTTGAGACCTCTTGTGGTCGTGTTCATGAACTCCCTAGCCTCCCGGTGTTGTGCACAGCGAAACCGTCATTGCGCATGATGCAACGCCTCATCGGAGGAGTGCCATGAACACCCGGAAGCCAGCTGTCCGTGCCCTCGGGGCCACGGCCCTCGCGGCCGCCACCCTGATCGTCTCCGCCTGCGCCCCCCAGACCACCGGCGACTCCTCCTCCGACAAGGACGAGAAGACCGGCACCCTGCGGGTCTGGCTGTTCCAGGAGGTCGGCAACAAGCCCAAGGAGAAGGTCGTCGACGCGGTCGTCGCCGGCTTCGAGAAGGAGCACGAGGGCACCGAGGTCGACGTCGAGTACATCCCCGTCGAGACCCGCGCCCAGCGCGTCAAGGCCGCCTTCAACGACCCGAAGTCCGCCCCGGACCTCATGGAGTACGGCAACACCGACACCGCCGGCTATGTGAAGGACGGCGGACTCCTCGACGTCAGCGAGGAGTTCGCGGCCTGGGACGAGGCGAAGGACACCGACCCCACCGCCCGCCAGTCCGTCACCGTCGACGGCAAGGTCTACGGGGCGCCCTTCTACGTCGGCGTCCGCGCCCTGTACTACCGCACCGACGTCTTCGACGAGCTCGGCCTGGAAGTGCCGAGGACGATGGACGAGTTGGCGTCCACCGCCCGCAGGATCCGTGCCGAGAAGCCCGAGTTGTACGGCCTGGTCGTCGGCGGCGCCTACACCTACGGCGCCATGCCGTTCGTGTGGGCCAACGGCGGGGAGCTCGCCGAGGGCAAGGGCGGCTCGTACGCCTCCGCGATCGACAGCGCCCAGGCCCAGAAGGGCATCAAGGCCTACACCTCCCTCTTCTCCGACGACAACTGCCCCGCCGCCAAGTGCGCCGGCATGGGCGGCAACGACACCGTCACCGCGTTCGCCGCCGGCAAGGCGGGCATGGCCATCGGCGGCGACTTCAGCCACGCCGCGGTCGAGGCCGGCAAGGTCAAGGGCAAGTACGGCGTCGTCCCCCTGCCCGGCGTGAAGGCCGGCACGGTCGCACCCGCGTTCGCGGGCGGCAACAACATCGGCGTCCTGAAGAGCACGTCCCACCGCACGCTGGCCGTCGAGCTGATGGAGCGGCTGGCCGCGAAGGACACCCAGGAGTCGATGTTCGAGGCGATGGGCTTCCTGCCGACGTTCGCCGACGTGCGCCGGCAGGCCGCGGCGAAGAAGCCGTACGTGAAGCCGTTCGTCGAGACGCTGGCCGCCGGGACCAAGTTCGTGCCCGCCTCGCCCGCCTGGGCCCAGATCGACTCGTCGCTGGTCCTGCCGACCATGTTCCAGGAGGTCATCAGCGGCAAGAAGGACGTCGCCGGGGCCTCGCGCGACGCGGCGAAGAAGATGGACGCGGCGTTCGGCTCCGCCGGATGACAGCGCCCGCCCGGCCGCGGGCCCGCCGCCCGCGGAGCACCACACCCTGGCTCTACCTGGCCCCCGCCCTCGTCGTCATCGGCGGACTGCTCGTCTACCCCGTCTACCAGCTCGGCCTGATCTCGTTCTTCGAGTACACCCAGGCCCAGGTCAGCGGCGGCGAGCCGACCACGTTCCAGGGGTTCGGGAACTACACGGAGCTGTTCTCCGACGAGCAGTTCTGGCAGGTGCTGCTCGCCACCGTCGCCTTCGCGGCGGCCTGCGTCCTCTCGACGCTGGCCGTCGGCTGCGCCCTCGCCGTCCTGCTCACCCGGGTGCGGGCCGTGCCGCGGCTGGCGCTCATGCTGGCCGCGCTCGGCGCCTGGGCCACCCCCGCCATCACCGGCTCCACGGTCTGGCTGTTCCTGTTCGACCCGGACTTCGGGCCGGTGAACCGCCTGCTCGGGCTCGGCGACCACTCGTGGACGTACGGCCGCTTCAGCGCCTTCTTCCTGGTCCTGCTCGAAGTGGTGTGGTGCTCCTTCCCGTTCGTGATGGTGACGGTCTACGCCGGCATCCGGGCCGTCCCGGCCGAGGTGCTGGAGGCCGCCGCCCTGGACGGCGCCTCGCAGTGGCGGATCTGGCGCTCGGTGCTCGCGCCGATGCTGCGGCCGATCCTCGTGGTCGTCACCATCCAGTCGGTGATATGGGACTTCAAGGTCTTCACCCAGATCTACGTCATGACGGGCGGCGGCGGCATCGCCGGCCAGAACCTGGTGCTGAACGTGTACGCCTACCAGAAGGCCTTCGCCTCCTCGCAGTACAGCCTGGGCTCGGCGATCGGCGTCGTGATGCTGCTGATCCTGCTGGCGGTCACGCTCGTGTACCTGCGGCTGCTGCGGCGGCAGGGAGAGGAACTGTGAGGCCGATGAACGCGACGCGCCTCGTACGGCGTCCCTGGCGGCTGCTCGCGGAGGCCACCGCGCTGCTGATCGCCGTGCTGGTCGCCTTCCCGCTGTACTGGATGGTGCTCGGCGCCTTCAAACCGGCCGGGGAGATCGAGTCCACCGAACCGCGGCCGTGGACCCTGTCGCCCTCCCTGGATTCCTTCCGGAGGGTCTTCGAGCAGAACGAATTCGGCCGCTACTTCGTCAACAGTCTCGTCGTCGCGTGCACGGTCGTGGTCGTCTCCGCGCTCATCGCGTTTCTCGCCGCCACCGCGGTGACACGATTCCGGTTCCGCTTCCGCACCACCCTGCTCATCATGTTTCTGGTGGCCCAGATGGTGCCCGTGGAGGCCCTGACGATCCCGCTGTTCTTCCTCATGCGGGACTTCGGCCAGCTGAACACGCTCGGGTCGCTGATCCTGCCCCACATCGCCTTCTCGCTGCCCTTCGCGATCTGGATGCTGCGGGGGTTCGTGAAGGCCGTTCCGGAGGCCCTGGAGGAGGCGGCCTACATGGACGGCGCGAGCCGGTCGCGATTCCTGTGGCAGATCCTTTTCCCGCTGGTCTTCCCGGGCCTCGTGGCCACGAGCGTGTTTTCCTTCATCTCCGCCTGGAACGACTTCCTGTTCGCCAAGTCGTTCATCATCAGCGACACCTCCCAGTCGACCCTTCCGATGGCCCTGCTCGTCTTCTACAAACCCGACGAGCCGGACTGGGGCGGCGTGATGGCGGCGTCCACGGTGATGACGATTCCGGTGCTGATCTTCTTCGTCCTCGTACAGCGGCGACTCGTGTCGGGGCTGGGCGGGGCGGTAAAGGAATGACGTGACTGATCTGACTTCCGCGAGGGAACTGATTCCGGCGCCGCGCGTGGCCGAGGGCCCGGGAGGCGGCCCCGGAGAGGCACCGGGGGAGCGCACCCTCACCCTCGACGCGGACACCACCCTGTGGGCGGCCGACGGCACCGGCACCACGGAACGCTGGCTGCGCGCCACCCTCGGCGCGGCGTTCGGCCTGCCCCTGCGACCTGGGTCGCCGGACGCGCCGGGCGCCGTCAGGCTGCTGCTCGACGGCACCCTGGACGCGGAGGCGTACCGGCTCACCGCCGGCCCGGACGGCGGCGTGGAGATCCGCGGAGGCGACGGCGCCGGCGTCTTCTGGGGCGCCCAGACCCTGCGTCAGCTCCTCGGCCCCGACGCGTTCCGCCGCGCCCCGATCCGGCCCGGCGCCCTTCCCGTCCTCGCGCCCGGGACCGTCGAGGACGCCCCCCGATTCCGCTGGCGCGGCCTCATGCTCGACGTGGCACGGCACTTCATGCCCAAGGACGGCGTCCTGCGCTACCTGGACCTGATGGCCGCCCACAAACTCAACGTCTTCCACTTCCATCTGACGGACGACCAGGGCTGGCGCGTCGAGATCAGGAAGTACCCGGGGCTCACCGGGACCGGGTCCTGGCGGGCGCGCACCAAATTCGGCCACCGCGCCTCCCCGCTCTGGGAGGAGAAGCCGCACGGTGGCTTCTACACCCAGGACGACATCCGGGAGATCGTGGCGTACGCCGCCGAGCGGCATATCACCGTCGTCCCGGAAATCGACGTCCCCGGCCACTCGCAGGCCGCGATCGCCGCGTACCCGGAACTCGGCAACACCGACGTCGTCGACACCAGCGCCCTCTCCGTCTGGGACTCCTGGGGGATCTCCCCGAACGTACTCGCCCCCACCGACACCACCCTGCGCTTCTACGAGGGGGTGTTCGAGGAAGTCCTGGAACTGTTCCCGGGCGAGTTCGTGCATGTCGGCGGTGACGAATGCCTCAAGGACCAGTGGCGGGGCTCACCCGCCGCGCAGGAACGCATCCGGGAACTCGGCCTGAAGGACGAGGACGGTCTCCAGGCGTGGTTCATCGGCCATTTCGACCGGTGGCTGTCCGCGCGCGGGCGCCGGCTCATCGGCTGGGACGAGATCCTCGAGGGCGGACTCGCGCCGGGTGCCGCCGTGTCGTCCTGGCGCGGCTACGCGGGCGGCGTCGCGGCGGCCCGCGCGGGCCACGACGTCGTCATGTGCCCCGAGCAGCAGGTGTACCTGGACCACCGGCAGGACGCGGGCGCCGACGAGCCGGTGCCGATCGGGTACGTGCGCACCCTGGAGGACGTCTACCGGTTCGAGCCGGTGCCCGGGGAGTTGACGCCCGAGGAGTCCCGGCACGTGCTCGGCACGCAGGCCAACGTGTGGACCGAGGTGATGGAGGACGCCGGGCGCGTCGACTACCAGGTGTTCCCGCGGCTGGCCGCCTTCGCCGAGGTCGCCTGGAGCGGCCTGCCCGCCCCGGCCGAGCGGGACTTCGCCGGTTTCGAGCGGCGGATGACGGCCCACTACGCGCGCCTGGACGCCCTCGGCGTCGCCTACCGGCCGCCGGCCGGGCCCCGGCCCTGGCAGCGGCGCCCCGGGGTGCTGGGCCGTCCCATCGACGGACCGCCACCGAACAGATGAGGGAAAAACCGGCGACGGGTCACCGAAGAGTGTCAATCGGCACTCATCGGTGAAGCCGTCCCAAATCGGACCATCTCCCCGATGAGGTGGGCGAATGCCTCCTAGCGGACCCGTGTCCGCGTGCCCTGG
This sequence comes from Streptomyces sp. NPDC059852, assembly GCF_042731455.1. Taxonomy (NCBI): domain Bacteria; kingdom Bacillati; phylum Actinomycetota; class Actinomycetes; order Kitasatosporales; family Streptomycetaceae; genus Streptomyces; species Streptomyces sp. NPDC059852. Next base: position 130,243 of record NZ_JBHWJK010000013.1, read on the forward strand.
GAAGATGTGCCAGAGTTGCCACGTCCGCCCTGTCAGCACGTACCGTACGGCAACACAGGTGGGACCAGGTGGGGCAGCGGGAAGGGGCAGCCGGTTTGACCACGCACGCACCGCAGGCGGCGCAGGCCGTCACGCTGCCCACGACGCTGGACGAGGCCGTGGCGGCGCTCACCGCCATGCCCGCGGCCGTGCCCGTCGCGGGCGGCACCGACCTCATGGCCGCCGTCAACTCCGGGCAGCTGCGGCCCGCGGCCCTCGTCGGCCTCGGCAAGATCACCGAGATCCGCGGCTGGCAGTACCAGGACGGCCACGCCCTGCTCGGCGCCGGACTCACCCACGCGCGGATGGGCCGCCCCGACTTCGCCGCCCTGATCCCGGCGCTCGCGGCCGCCGCGCGCGCCGCCGGCCCGCCGCAGATCCGCAACGCCGGCACCCTCGGCGGCAACGTGGCCTCCGCGTCCCACACCGGTGACGCGCTGCCGGTCCTCGCCGCCCTGGAGGCGACCCTGATCATCGCGGGCCCGGGCGGGGCCCGCCGCGAGATCCCCGTGTCGCACCTGCTGGCGGGCGTGGACACGCTGCGCGCCGGTGAACTCATCGGCTACGTGCGCGTGCCGCTGCTGCACGCCCCGCAGGTCTTCCTCAAGGCCACCGGCCGCACCGGCCCCGGGCGGGCCCTCGCGTCCGTCGCGGTCGTCCTCGACCCGGCCCGGCGCGGCATCCGCTGCGCGGTCGGCGCCATAGCGCCGATGCCGCTGCGGCCCCTGGAGGCCGAGCAGTGGGTCGCCCAGCTGATCGACTGGGACAACAGCCGCGCGATCGTCCCCGAGGCCCTGCAGGCCTTCGGCGAGTACGTCGCCGCGGCCTGCATCCCCGACCCCGCCCCGGCCGAGGACGGGACCGTGACCCAGCATCCGCCCGCCGTTCTGCACCTGCGGCGCACCGTCGCCGCGCTGGCCCGACGAGCACTGGGGAGGGCGCTGTCGTGACCGACGACCGGCACGGAGAGGGCGCGCCCCGCGGCAACGGCCGCTGGGACCCGCTGCCCCAGGGCGAGTACGACGACAGCGCCACGGCCTTCGTGGAGCTGCCCGAAGGCGGCATCGACGCCCTCCTCGCCTCCTCCGACAGCCCGCTCGCCGCCCCCGGCCAGGGGTACGTGCCGCCGCGGATCACCGCCGCGCCCGGCACCACCGACCCGGCCGCCCCCGGCGGCTGGCCCGCCGCGGGCACGCCCGGCGAGGGCGGCGGGTGGCCCGACCCGAACGCCGCGCCCCAGGACAGCGGCGACCGGTTCACGTACAACCCCGCGGCCACCCAGCAGTGGAACCTCCCGGACGCCCAGAGCCGGCCGCCCGGGCAGGACGTCACCGGGCAGTGGTCGATCCCGCTCGCCGGAGGTGACCTTCCGGACGAGTCGGGCGAGTTCACCACCTCCTCCCTCGTCGAGCAGTGGGGCGGCGGCGCCCCGGCCACACTGCCGGGCGGCGCCCCCGCCCCGTGGGCGCCCCAGGCGCCCGAGCAGCCCTGGGAGCGGCCCGCGGCACCCGGCGAGCCCCTGGCCGACGACCCGGGCGACGCCCGCGCGTCCGCCCCCGGGCAGCGGTCCGCGCCCGACCCCGCAGAGGCCGCCGAGAACGCCGCGCACGCCGCCCAGGCCGCCCGTGAGGCGGGCGAGGCGGCCGCGGCCGCAGAGGACGCCCAGGACGCCGCGGAGGCCGCCCAGAGCCCCGCGGAGCCCTCCGCCGACCCCGTCGCGAGCGACACCGACGGCGCCCGCGACGAGGAGCCCGGCGAGACGCCCCCGCCCACCGGCGAGGAACACCCCCTCGCCTCCTACGTCCTGCGCGTCAACGGCGTCGACCGGCCCGTCTCCGACGCCTGGATCGGCGAGTCGCTGCTGTACGTGCTGCGCGAGCGGCTCGGCCTCGCGGGCGCCAAGGACGGCTGCTCGCAGGGCGAGTGCGGCGCCTGCAACGTCCAGGTCGACGGCCGGCTCGTCGCGTCCTGCCTGGTCCCGGCCGTGACCGCCGCCGGCAGCGAGGTGCGCACCGTCGAGGGGCTCGCCGAGGACGGGCATCCCTCCGACGTGCAGCGCGCGCTCGCCCGCTGCGGCGCCGTCCAGTGCGGCTTCTGCGTACCGGGCATGGCGATGACCGTGCACGACCTGCTGGAGGGCAACCCGGCCCCGAACGAGCTGGAGACCCGCCAGGCCCTGTGCGGCAACCTCTGCCGCTGCTCCGGCTACCGGGGCGTCGTCCGGGCCGTCCAGGAGGTCGTCGCCGAACGCGCGGCCCACGTGGCCGAGGCCCCCGACGGGGACGAGGACGAGCCGCGCATCCCGCACCAGGCGGGCCCGGGAGCCGGCGGCGTCCACGCCTCGGCGTTCGAGGCACCCGGCGCCATGGGACCGCATGACCCGTACGGCCAGGACGGAGGCCAGGCGTGAGCAACGAAGCCGCCACCGCGACCACCGCCGCGGAGGCAGCCCCCGCCCCCGAGCAGGTCCCGCACGGCCTCGGCGCCTCCCTGCCGGCCGCCGACGCCCGCGCCAAGACCGAGGGCACCTTCCCGTACGCGGCCGACCTGTGGGCCGAGGGCCTGCTCTGGGCGGCCGTCCTGCGCTCCCCGCACCCGCACGCGCGCATCACGTCCATCGACACCTCCCACGCGCGGGAGATGCCCGGCGTCCGCGCCGTCGTCACCCACGAGGACGTCCCCGGCAGCCCGCTGCTCGGCCGCGGCCGGGCCGACCGGCCCGTCTTCGCCTCCGACGTCGTACGCCACCACGGCGAGCCCATCGCCGCCGTGGCCGCCGACCACCCCGACACCGCCCGCCTGGCCGCCGCCGCCGTCATCGTCGAGTACGAGGTGCTCGACCCGGTGACCGACCCCGAGCAGGCCTTCGAGGCCGAGCCGCTGCACCCCGACGGCAACCTGATCCGGCACATCCCGCTGCGCCACGGCGACCCCGACGCGGCCGGCGACATCGTCGTCGAGGGCCTGTACCGCATCGGACGCCAGGACCCGGCCCCCATCGGCGCCGAGGCCGGACTCGCCGTGCCCCGCCCCGACGGGGGCGTGGAGCTCTACCTCGCCTCCACCGACCCGCACACCGACCGCGACCGCGCCGCCGCCTGCTTCGGCCTGGAGCCCGAGCGCGTCAAGGTCGTCGTCACCGGCGTCCCCGGCGCCACCGCCGACCGCGAGGACCAGGGCTTCCAGCTGCCCCTCGGGCTGCTCGCGCTCAAGACCGGTTGCCCGGTGAAGCTCACCGCCACCCGCGAGGAGTCCTTCCTCGGCCACACCCACCGGCACCCCACCCTGCTGCGCTACCGCCACCACGCGGACGCCGACGGCAAGCTGGTCAAGGTCGAGGCGCAGATCCTGCTGGACGCCGGCGCCTACGCCGACACCTCCTCCGAGGCGCTGGCCGCCGCGGTCGCCTTCGCCTGCGGCCCGTACGTCGTCCCCAACGCCTTCATCGAGGGCTGGGCCGTACGCACCAACAACCCGCCCTCCGGCCATGTGCGCGGCGAGGGCGCCATGCAGGTGTGCGCCGCGTACGAGGCGCAGATGGACAAGCTGGCCAAGAAGCTCGGCGTGGACCCGGCCGAACTGCGCCTGCGCAACGCGCTCGCCACCGGCGACGTCCTGCCGACCGGCCAGACCGTCACCTGCCCGGCCCCGGTCGCCGAACTGCTCCAGGCCGTACGGGACCACCCGCTTCCGCCGCTGCCCAAGGACACCCCCGAGGACGAGTGGCTGCTGCCCGGCGGCCCCGAGGGTGCGGGCGAACCAGGCGCCGTGCGCCGGGGCGTGGGCTACGGCCTCGGCATGGTGCACATGCTCGGCGCCGAGGGCGCCGACGAGGTGTCCACGGCCACCGTGAAGGTCCACGACGGCGTCGCGACGGTGCTGTGCGCCGCCGTGGAGACCGGTCAGGGCTTCACCACGCTCGCCCGCCAGATCGTCCAGGAGACCCTGGGCGTCGACGAGGTGCACGTGGCACCGGTCGACACCGACCAGCCCCCGGCCGGAGCGGGCTGCCGCGGCCGGCACACCTGGGTGTCCGGCGGCGCCGTCGAGCGGGCCGCCAAGATGGTCCGCACCCAGCTGCTGCAACCCCTGGCGCACAAGTTCGGCATGTCCACCGAGCTGCTCCAGATCACCGACGGCAAGATCACCTCGTACGACGGCGTCCTGTCGACCACCGTCACCGAGGCGCTGGAGGGCAAGGAGCTGTGGGCCACGGCCCAGTGCCGGCCCCACCCGACCGAGCCGCTGGACGGCGCCGGCCAGGGCGACGCGTTCGTGGGCCTGTCCTTCTGCGCGATCCGCGCGGTCGTCGACGTGGACATCGAGCTGGGCTCGGTGCGCGTGGTCGAGCTGGCGCTCGCCCAGGACGTCGGCCGGGTGCTCAACCCCGCCCAGCTGGAGGCGCGCATCGAGGCGGGCGTCACGCAGGGCGTGGGCATAGCGCTCACGGAGAACCTGCGTTCCGCGCGCGGGCTGATCCGCCACCCCGACCTGACCGGTTACGCGCTGCCCACTGCGCTGGACGCCCCCGACATCCAGATCGTGAAGCTGGTCGAGGAGCGGGACGTCGTCGCGCCGTTCGGCGCCAAGGCGGTGAGCGCGGTGCCGGTGGTGACGTCGCCCGCGGCCGTCGCCTCGGCCGTGCGCGCCGCGACCGGCCGCCCGGTGAACCGCCTGCCGATCCGCCCCCAGGCGGCGGTCGTCCACACCCGGTGACCGGGCCCGGCGCAGGCGCCGCCGGGCCCGGGTCGGACGTGAATCCTGCATGAACCGGCCGCGAATTCGGCGCGTTGTGGGAACGTACCCGGGGTGCTCCGGCGTCTACTGAGGTGAAGCGCTCTCCGTGGCCGTGCCACGCCCGGTGCGATGTCAGTGGTGGCGCGTAGTGTTCTGGGCAGTGGGGACGACGGCCGGATGCGGTGGCCGGCCGGACAGGCGTGTCGTGCCCAGGGGCGGTGAGCAAGCGCATGCGGGGGAGCCATGAGCACGACGATCACGACCCAGGCGGGTGACCGGACGATCACCCTGTCCGAGCCCGAACTCGACCCTTATGTCACCCACGCGTCCACGCGGCGCTGGCTGACCGGCCCAGGACTCCCCGGCGGCAACTCGGTGCTGAGCTTCGCCGAGCTGTCCCGCGCCGGCCTGCGCACGGTCGCCGACTCCACCGGGGACGCGGGCAGGCTCGCGTCCGGGCTGCGCGACCAGCTGGTGATAGGCGGACTGCTCGGCCCCGGCGGCCGGGAGACCGAGTCCGTCCTCCTCGACGGCGCGACCGGCGAGGTCTCCACGACCCATCTGCTGCACGACCGGCCCGACCTGATGGACCGCCGCGCCCTGGCGCCCTCCCTGCGCACCCTGGTCCGCTTCGCCGAGGCCACGGACGAACTGGCGGGCCTGCGCGGCCAGTTCGCCTCCTACGCCGGGCGGTACGGCACCAAGGCGGTCGCGGAGGCGTCCCGGCATCTGCTGTCGGTGTTCGAGGAGGGCACGGACGGCGAGCCCGCCCCGTTCTGGAAGATGGCGGCGCTGATCCGGCCGCTGGCGCTCGTCGCGGGCCGCGCCGGGCAGTCCGGGCTGGCGCTGGACCTGCCGCCGCGGCTGCTGGACGAGGAGTTCGGCCGGCGCGCGGTCGTCCGCTTCGAGGAGGTCGACTTCCCGGCCGCCCTCGGCCACGAGCCGACCCGCCGCTTCCTGCGCGAAGTGGGCCTGCCCGAGGGCGGATTCCTGTTCACCCTGGACACGGACGCGCCGCTGGCCACCCTGGACGAGTACGACGCCGAGTGCGACGCCCCGGCCGAACTGCCGCTGTGCGCCGAGTTCTTGATCCGTCTCGGTGATCTCGCGGAGGACGACAGCCTCGTCCTCGACGGCATGACCGGCGCGGTCCTGCACTGGAGCGAGCGCGAGGCGCGCCTGTACCCGCTGAACACGGACGTCTCGACGCTCGCCTTCACCCTCTGGCTGCTGCACCGCGAGCGGGCGATCGACGCGGCGTCGAACCACGCGCTGACGACCGCCACCTACGACCAGCTGGCGATGACGATGCTCCAGGTCCTGTCCACGGTCGACCCGACGGGCACCGCCGGGGACGGCGCTGCCCGCCACTACTGGACCGAGGCGTTCCAGGACGAGACGGTCGGCGTCCTGGAGTCCTGCGCCCGTTAGCTCGACTCGGCGGCGCGACGCCGGCGGACGGCCAGAAAGAAGCTTTCACGCCGACTTGGCCGTCGGCGTACCGGAGCCCTGAGCCCCGGCCGACTCGACGCGGGTTGCTCCCGGGACCGACAGCCCCGGGAGCGGGTGCCCCGTCAGGCGGCGTCGGATCCGGCGGCGCGACGCCTGCGCACGGCCAGGAAGAGGCCGGCGCCCAGGGCCGCGGCGGCGGCAGCGGCGCCCGCGATCAGGGGGGTGCCGTCCGAGCCGGTGCTCGCGAGGTTCCCGTCGACGGAACCGGTCGTGGAGCCGCCTGTGGATGCCCCCCCGTTGCTGCTGCCGGAGCCGCCGGTGGTCTGCCCGGACGGGTCGTTGCCGCCACCGGTGGAGCCGCCGTCGGCGGAGCCGCCCCCGGTCGAAGGCGAGCCGGAGGGCGTCGGCTCGGGCTCGTTGTCGGTCGGGATGGCGACGCGGATGACGTCCTTGTCGTTGGCGGGGTTCTTGTCGAAGGCGGGGTGGATGTCGTACACCGACGTCGCCTTCACCTCACCCGTCGTCGTCTTCGTGTTCTTGCCGATCTCCAGCATGAACGTGAACAGCGCCTCCTCGCCGACGTCGAGCGTGTTGTCGTCCGGCTGGCAGACGTACGTCGACTTGCCCGGCGTCCCACCCGGCCCGTTCGGACCGTCGATGCCGAACGGCGCGCACGCCTTCGGCACCGTGGAGGCGGTGGTGCCCTTGGGGATGCGGACCATCAGCGCCGTCTGGTCGTCGCTCACCTGGTTCTGGATCCAGCCGGGCCCGTCGTTGCGCAGCCGCACGGTGATCGACTGCCGGTCGCCCGCCAGGGCCTCGGTGTCCTCCCCGACGGCCGCCAGGTCGGCCGAGCTGTCCGCCGTCAGCGTGAGCCGGCGGTGGCTGTCGTCGTACCCCTCGCCCGGGGCCTCACCGGTGGCGGAGGTGCCGTACTCGACGGCCTCCATCAGGGCCTTGGGCAGCGCCTTGAACCGCACGGGCGTCTCGATGGAGGCGCCCGGCTCGATGACTTCGTCGATCTCGCACAGCGCCTGACGGACCTGGTCCTCGACAGTCGTGTAGGTGCAGCCCGGCACCTGCGACGGGAAGTCCAGCCCACGGGTCAGCCGGACCCGGAAGGTGAGTCCGTCCGCGGCGGCGGTGCCCTTGTTGGTGACGACGACGTTCTCGTCGTACACCTCGCCCGGCTCGGGAGACGTCTCGGGCAGCTCCGATATGACCAGATCGGCCGCACCCTCCTCCGCATACGCCGAGGGAGCGGCGAGCACGGGAACGGCGGCGGCGATCGCGGCGGCGGCCACGAGGGCGGCCGAGGTACGAAGGTGCGAGGTGCGGATGCGCTGGCGCACGGGTGGGTCTCCTCGGTGAACAGAAAGCACGGCCGGCCGAGGCCAGAACCCCGACACCAAGACGACCCCCGGCGGCGGCGGAGGGTTGTGCTCCTGTTTGGGGAGGGACGGGGGAGGAGTTGTGGGGCGCCGGTCCGGCCGACGTGGCCGCGAGCGTCCGGAAGCTTCCTCAGCTCAAATGAATGTTGGGGTGTGCCGGTTGGCGCTCGGCGCCGCGCATGAGCTCGAGCACACGTTCATGCGTGTCGCCGACTCGGTCCACGACACGTAACCGCACATACACATCTCTGACCTCTGCCATTGCCGCCTCGGTAAACCACCCCACATATAAGCGCCTGTCGGCTGTGATGGGCTGACCAGGGCTGATGAGGTTCAGATGGAAATGGGAGCCGCTTGTCAGCCCCCGTCCTTCCATGGCAGAAGTCGCATATTCCGTGCTCGTCCACCTGCCCGAGTCAGAGACGGGATCCCCGGTGAGGACGACCTGATAACCGACGTCGGACACCGTGCACGAATCCTGTGCGCCATTCACTGCGTAGCAGATCCAGGCCAGCCGACCGGCCGGAGCAGCATCGGCGGTGACACGACCGAACCAGCCGATGCTCGGCCTGACCGCGCGCGCGTACTGCCCTCGTGCAAGTATCGCTCCAGTCGTCCCCAGGACGGCGGTAGTGGCGCTCTGAACGTCCAGCAACTGAGGCAACTCGTCTTGTTGATTCGACCAGATGACGGCGTATATCAGCAGACCGAAGGCGACAGCTGCCACGGCGATCAGTGCTCGTGAATAGGGTGTGCTGCGTCGAACAACCCGTTGATCGGTGTCCACATTTCCCCCTCGACACTTCTGGTCCTGCTAGTGACGGGACAGGCTTGGGCCGGTGTCTCCGAGCCACGGGACACCGGCGCTTGAAGCGCGGCGAACCAGAGGACTAGCTGTGTCGGACGGGCAGAAACATGGCATCCCTTGACTCAGGCCGGACGGGGCTCATGGTCAGCCCCGTTGCGAGGGCGCACGCCAGGTCCGTGTCGTGCCACGTACCTCAGCGGCCGCGAGGACGTCGTCCGGTACCTGCTGCTCGCCGGATGCCCTGGCCAGATCCAGGTACATGAGAGCTGCTGCTGAACTACCGAGCTCAGTTCCATGCCCCTCGACCCCCCAGCGGGCGAGGTGGCGCGCCCCGGCGTCGAGGCCGTCCTCGGTGGCGTTGGGAAAGATTTCGCTCAGGGCGGCGCGGGCGATCTCCACGGCGCTTCGTGTCTGCATCGGAACCGTCCTTCCGGAGGGTCATGGTTGGTTGGCGCGTGCCGTGCACACGAGGCACTTGTCCTGGTATCCGGTCATGAACATCACGGCGCGGGCGAAGCTCTCGGCGGATTCGAGTGCTTCGTTGCGGTCCAGCTCCGCGAGTTCAACCGTGCAGAGCACGTCTCGGACGAGGATTTCCCAATGGTCCTGAGCCTTCTTCCAGTCTCCCCAATGAGCCCGCCTCACATAACGGTCCAGAAACTCCTGGTCCTCCGCACTTTTCGCATGGAGCGACTCCAGGAAGGTGATCTTTCCAGGTAGCTTGAAACGGCGTTTGAGGCTTCGCCGTTGGAAGAGGTGATTGGTGGCGATGTCTTTGACCCGCTGCATCCGGGCCGCGATGACATGACCTGCCACGCCACCGATCAAGGCAGGTACCAGCAACCAGCCCAGTATCGACGCGCCCCAGGCGACTGCGTGCGCGGGCGGGTCGACGAGTGTGAACACCCGATAGATGCCGCTCCAGCCCGTCTCGGATCGGCTGGCACCCAGCACCCAGACGACGCCGATGATCAGGGCGATCGGGACACCCCAGTCGATGAACCATTGGGTGACGCCCGACAAGGCCTTGCGTGAGCGGAACGTACGACGTAGCCACACCACCGCGGACTGCCCTTGCAGCGGGTGCAGGGACGGCGGCAGAGGCGGCTGAGGCGGTACCGACAACGGCGCCCTCCTCGAGAGTGACAGGGCTCGGTCACCGCATGTGACGCCTGCATGCTCTTCGTGGTTGCACGCCGACGGTCAATTACCCGCAGGCCGGGCGCAGAAGCCAGACCCGCCGCGGACGTTGCCAGTGAGCGAACGCACACTGCCTGCATGAGCGCCTCTTCACCCATCGCAACCGATGCGTCCCACACCTCCCCTGCCTGGGTGGAGTCGATGAGGGACCTTTGATCGTCGTCGATGTCTCCCCCCTGGTTGCATGGCGCGGCTGCGCCGAGCGCGGGGTCATGGTCGGAGACGCCACCGCTCCTAGTTCACGGCCTTGCCGCCCAGTAGGCCGACCATGGCGCCGAAGCCGAGGTTCGCGAGCGTGGAGCATGTGTCCATTGCAGACTTCGCAGCCTCCGTGGGCTTCTCCACGAAAATGCCTATATACAGGCTGGCGGCGAGGGTGAGCACGGTAATCACCGTGACGCTGATGAAGACCAACTTGAAATGTGCGCTCACTGTGGTGACGGCTGCGGTATCGGTAGCCGGCGGTGGCGATTGCGGTGCGTCGACGCTCGCGCCCGGGTTGGCCAGGCCGTCACTCATCTGACTCAGCCCTCACGACGCGCTGGGCGCTGTCCTCTGAGGATGTCTGAGGGGCATCCGCTGACGGGGACCTCCTTGCGGACTCGCGCCACTCCCTGAGAAGAGCCTCTGCCTGCGCTTGGCTCAGGTTCGCTGGCCCTCTGATCTCGATAACTCGCGTTCCGTCGGGCTCTTTTACCAGCAGAGACGTCTCTCTGGGTCTCCGGAAAATGGTGCGCAGGATGCTGCGTAGCTTGTCGCTGATCAACAGAGCTGCAGCAGACGCTCCGAACGCGCCAAAGAGCGAGATCCACTCCGGATCCATCCTCACCTCCCCCGTGGCGTGCGTTGGCAACGCCAGGTGCTGATTGTGCTACGCCGCACCCGTTCCGGGGAGCGTTTCGCGTCTAGCACGGTTGAGGGAAGGGAAGCACCTGCAACTGAGACGGGAAGTGAGACGGGTGGCCACAGGGCGGCACCCCGCGGTGGGTGCTGCCCTGTTGTCCTGCCTGGCCGGGCGGTGGAGGCCGTGGCGGGAATCGAACCCGCGTAACTCGCTTTGCAGGCGAGTCCCTGAGCCACTCGGGCACACGGCCGTTCGCAGGTCCGGTGGGCCGGGCCTGGTCGGTGGTTCGACCGTACGGGCGGGGCCCTCCGGGGCTCAAGGGAAGCGCGCTCAGTGCAATGTGACTGCCATGCCGCGTTCATGAAGGGACATGAAGGGGAGGGGGAGCGGGGGGTCGTACGACCAAGGTCCCAGACGCGGTGAGGCCCCCGACAGGGGTCAATGTCGGTCACGGCCCTTACTCTGGCGACCATGACTGCCCTCGAGCCGCGCGACGCCGATGTCGCCAAGACGTCCGCCGTTCCCTCTGCCGCCGTTCCGGAGGAGAGCGTGCTGGGGCGGTCGTACCGGGCGCTCAGTATCGGGATCGTCTCCGTCGTGCTGCTCATCGCCTTCGAGGCGACCGCCGTCGGGACGGCGATGCCGGTCGCCGCGCGCGAGCTGAACGGGGTGTCGCTGTACGCCTTCGCGTTCTCCGGGTACTTCACCACCAGCCTCTTCGGCATGGTCCTGTCGGGTCAGTGGTCCGACCGGCGCGGGCCGCTCGCGCCGCTGACCACCGGCATCGCCGCGTTCGGGGCGGGGCTCCTGCTGTCCGGCACCGCCGGGGCCATGTGGCTGTTCATCCTCGGGCGGGCCGTCCAGGGCCTCGGCGGCGGACTCGTCATCGTCGCCCTGTACGTCGTCGTCGGCCGCGCCTACCCCGAGCGGCTGCGCCCGGCGATCATGGCGGCGTTCGCCGCGAGCTGGGTCGTGCCGTCGATCGTGGGCCCGCTGGCCTCCGGCGCGGTCACCGAGCACCTGGGCTGGCGGTGGGTGTTCGTCGGCATCCCCGTGCTGGTGCTCCTGCCGCTCGCCCTCGCCCTGCCGCAGATACGCCGCCGCGCCGCCGGACCCGTGCCGGGCGCCGGGAGCGACGCCGCCTTCGACCGGCGCCGCATCCGGCTCGCCCTCGCGATCTCCTTCGGTGCCGGGCTGCTGCAGTACGCCGCCCAGGACCTCAGGTGGATCTCCCTCGTCCCCGGCGCCCTGGGCGCCGCGCTCCTCGTGCCCGCCGCGCTCGGCCTGCTCCCGCGCGGCACCTACCGCGCGGCGCGGGGCCTGCCGTCCGTGGTCCTGCTGCGGGGCGTGGCCGCGGGGTCCTTCATCGCGGCCGAGTCCTTCGTGCCGCTGATGCTGGTCACCCAGCGGGGCCTGTCGCCGACGCTCGCCGGGTTCTCGCTCGCGGCCGGCGGAGTCACCTGGGCGCTGGGTTCCTGGGTCCAGTCCCGGCCGCGCGTGGAGCCGTACCGGGAGCGGCTGACGACCGCCGGGATGGTGCTGGTCGCCGCGGCCGTCGCGGCGGCGCCGAGCGTGCTGATCCCGTCCGTGCCCGCCTGGACGCTCGCCGTCGCCTGGGCCTTCGGCTGCTTCGGGATGGGCCTGGTGATCTCCTCCACCAGCGTGCTGCTGCTCAAGCTCTCCGCCCCCGAGGAGGCCGGCACCAACTCCGCCGCCCTCCAGATCTCCGACGCCCTGTCGAACGTCGTCCTGCTCGCGGCGGGCGGCGCCGCCTTCGCCGCGCTGGGCGGCGGCGCGCTGAGCCACGCCCCGCTCGACGCGTCCGGTGCCGGTTCGCACCCGGCGGCGTTCGCGGTGGTGTTCCTGCCGATGGCGGCGGTTGCCCTGGTGGGCGCCTGGGTGACCACCCGGCTCCGGGAGCACTGAGCCCACCCCCCGGGGACCTCTCCCGCTGTGACGTCAGTCCCACCCGCGTGTGACCCGGCCCCGTCCGAGCCGGGCGGGTGCCGGGCCGCCGGTAGGGTGGCCCGGTTGTCATACGCAGGCCGAGCCGCCCGCCCCGCGGACCGGTGCGGCCCTTGAACCGACCCCCGTACGGAGACCGTGACTACCACCGCCGCCTCCTCCCACCACCTTTCCCCCGCCTTCCCCGGACGGGCCCCCTGGGGCACCGCGAGCAAGCTGCGCGCCTGGCAGCAGGGCGCGATGGAGAAGTACATCCAGGAGCAGCCGCGCGACTTCCTCGCGGTCGCCACGCCCGGCGCCGGAAAGACGACCTTCGCCCTCACCCTCGCCTCCTGGCTGCTGCACCACCACGTCGTGCAGCAGGTCACCGTGGTCGCGCCGACCGAGCACCTGAAGAAGCAGTGGGCGGAGGCCGCGGCGCGCATAGGCATCAAGTTGGACCCCGAGTACAGCGCCGGCCCGCTCGGCAAGGACTACCACGGCGTCGCCGTGACGTACGCGGGTGTCGGCGTGCGCCCCATGCTGCACCGCAACCGCGTCGAGCAGCGCAAGACCCTCGTCATCCTCGACGAGATCCACCACGCCGGTGACTCGAAGTCCTGGGGCGAGGCGTGCCTGGAGGCCTTCGAGCCGGCCACCCGCCGGCTCTGCCTGACCGGTACGCCCTTCCGGTCCGACACCAACCCCATCCCGTTCGTCACGTACGAGGAGGGGAACGACGGCATCCGCCGGTCCGCCGCCGACTACACCTACGGCTACGGCTCCGCGCTCTCCGACGGCGTCGTGCGGCCCGTCATCTTCCTCTCCTACAGCGGCAACATGCGCTGGCGCACCAAGGCCGGCGACGAGATCGCCGCCCGCCTCGGCGAGCCGATGACCAAGGACGCCGTGTCCCAGGCGTGGCGCACCGCCCTCGATCCGCGCGGCGACTGGATGCCGTCCGTGCTGCGCGCCGCCGACCAGCGGCTGACCGAGGTGCGCAAGGCGATCCCGGACGCCGGGGCCCTCGTCATCGCCTCCGACCAGGACTCGGCCCGCGCCTACGCCAAGCTGATCCGCGACATCACCGGGCACAAGGCGACCCTCGTGCTGTCCGACGACGCCGGCGCCTCCCGGCGGATCGACGACTTCAGCGGCAGCGACGACCGCTGGATGGTGGCCGTCAGGATGGTGTCCGAGGGCGTCGACGTGCCCCGGCTCGCCGTCGGCGTGTACGCCACCACCATCTCCACGCCGCTCTTCTTCGCGCAGGCCGTCGGCCGTTTCGTACGGTCCAGGCGGCGCGGCGAGACGGCCTCCGTGTTCCTGCCGACCGTGCCCGACCTGCTCACCTTCGCCAACGAGATGGAGGTCGAGCGCGACCACGCCCTCGACAAGCCGAAGAAGGAGGGCGAGGAGGACCCGTACGCCGAGTCCGAGAAGGAGATGGAGGAGGCGAACAAGGAGCAGGACGAGGACACCGGCGAGCAGGACATGCTGCCCTTCGAGGCGCTGGAGTCCGACGCCGTCTTCGACCGGGTCCTCTACGACGGCGCCGAGTTCGGCATGCAGGCCCACCCGGGCAGCGAGGAGGAGCAGGACTACCTCGGCATCCCCGGACTGCTCGAGCCGGACCAGGTGCAGCTGCTGCTGCAGAAGCGGCAGGCCCGGCAGATCGCGCACAGCCGCAAGAAGCCGGACTCCGAGGCCGACCTGCTCGAGCTGCCCGCCGAGCGGCGCCCGGTCGTCTCGCACAAGGAGATGATGGAGCTGCGCAAGCAGCTCAACACGATGGTCTCCGCCTACGTCCACCAGAGCGGCAAGCCGCACGGCGTCATCCACACGGAGCTGCGGCGCGTGTGCGGGGGACCGCCGAGCGCCGAGGCGACGGCCGGACAGCTGCGCCAGCGGATCGCCAAGGTGCAGGAGTGGGCCACCCGGATGCGGTGACCCTTGCGCGCGCCACCGGATGCGGTGACCCCGGCGCGCGCCCGTCCCCGCCTCACGCCCCACCGGACACCGCACGCCCCACCGGACACCGCACGCCCCTCCCGTAACTCGGTGCACCGTACATATACGGGCGAACCCGTGCGGTCCGTACCAGCGCGCGCCCGGATTCTGGACGGAGCCTTCCGCTCAGCGAACCGGCTTCGCTAATGTCCGCCTACGCACACGCCCCGTGGCAGCGCCGCCGCGGAGCGCAGCCGTGAAGCGACGCGGTCCGGAAGGCCGGACCGCCGGCCGATCGGCGGCCTCTGAAGCGCGTGACCGACGGGACTCGGTGACGCCCGCCGCGACGAGGCCGTCGACCTCACCACTAAGGAGTGGGCGTCGTGACCGCGGAGACCTCTCAGACGCTCGACAGGGGACTGCGCGTCCTCAAGCTGCTGGCCGATACGGACCACGGACTGACCGTCACCGAGCTATCCACCAAACTGGGCGTGAACCGGACCGTCGTGTACCGGCTGCTCGCCACGCTCGAACAGCACGCCCTCGTACGCCGCGACCTCGGTGGCCGCGCCCGCGTCGGGCTCGGTGTGCTGCGGCTCGGCCGCCAGGTGCATCCGCTGGTGCGCGAGGCCGCGCTGCCCGCGCTGCGCTCCCTGGCCGAGGACATAGGCGCGACGGCCCATCTCACGCTCGTGGACGGCTCCGAGGCGCTGGCCGTCGCCGTGGTGGAGCCGACCTGGACCGACTACCACGTGGCCTACCGGGCGGGCTTCCGGCACCCCCTGGACCGCGGGGCCGCGGGCCGCGCCATCCTCGCCGCCCGGAAGCAGCCCCCCGAGGGCCCCGGGTACACCCTGACGCACGGCGAGCTGGAGGCCGGGGCGAGCGGAGCCGCCGCCCCGCTGATCGGGGTCACCGGCGTCGAGGGCAGCGTGGGCGTCGTGATGCTGGCCGACGCCGTACCGGAGCGGGTCGGGCAGCGGGTCGTGGACGCGGCCCGGGAGGTCGCCGAAGCACTCCGCTGACGGACACGGCGGCCGCACGGCATGGCGCGCCGCACTCTAGGCAGCCCCCGCGCCACCTCCGACACTCGTGTCATGACCTCAGTGAGCATCCGCACCGTCCACGACACCGCCGGGTTCGCCGCCGTCGCCGACTACTTCAGTGACGTGTGGCAGACCCCGCGCAGCGCGCCGCCGCTGCTGCCCGAGACGCTGAACAGCCTCGCCCACGCGGGCGGTGCGGTGCACGCCGCGTACGACGGGGAGCGCGTCGTCGGCGGCTGCGTCGCCGTGTTCGGGCCGCCGGCGGCCAGAGAGACGTACTCGCTGCTCGCCGCCGCCGAGCGAGGGCTCGGGCCACGGCTCAAGGAGGCACAGCGGGCGTGGGCGGCGGGGCTCGGGGCGCGCACCATGCGCTGGACCTTCGATCCGCTGGTCGGCCGCAACGCCCGCTTCAACTTCGTCAAGCTGGGCGCCGAGGGCACGGGATACCTCGTCGACTTCTACGGCCCGATGGCCGACGGCGTGAACGACGGTGACGAGAGCGACCGGCTGGAGGTCACCTGGGACCTGACCGGCGACCGGCGCCCGCCCGCCGGAACGACCGCCGACACGACCGCCGCGCGGGAGGCCGCCCCCGTCACCCACCCGGCGCCGGACGGCGGGCCGCTCGCCCGCCGCGACCCCGGGGACCGGTACGTGTGGTGCCGGGTGCCGGACGACGTCGTGGCGTTACGGGCCACGGACGCCGAACGGGCCCTCGGCTGGCGGCGGGCCGTGCGCGAGGTGTTCACCAAGGCGTTCGCCGAGGGGTTCACGGCGACGGACATGTCCCGCGACGGCTGGTACACGCTCACCCGCCGGGAGGACACCCCGTGAAGCTCGAACGCGTCGAATTGGTCCGGGTCGCGATCCCCCTCGTGACCCCGTTCCGTACGTCCTTCGGCACGATGACGACGAAGGACACCTTTCTGCTGCGCGTCGTCACCGACAGCGCCGAGGGCTGGTCGGAGTTCGCCGGCGACCCCGAGCCGCTCTACTGCTCGGAGTTCGTGGCCGGCGCCGAGATCGTGCTGCGGGACGTCCTGCTGCCCCGGGCCGCCGCCCTGCCCGCGCTCACCGCCCCGGCCCTCGGCCCGGCGCTGGGCGGGGTGAAGGGGCACGAGCTGGCGAAGGCGGCCCTGGAGACGGCGGTCCTCGACGCGGAGCTGCGGTCGTACGGCATGTCGCTGGCCACGTATCTCGGGGCGGTGCGCGAGCGGGTGCCCGCCGGGGTGTCCGTCGGGATCCGGCCGACCGTCGGGGAGCTTCTGGACGACGTGGAGGGGTACCTCGCCGAGGGGTACGTGCGGATCAAGCTGAAGATCGAGCCCGGCTGGGACCTGGAGCCGGTCCGCGCGGTACGGGAGCGCTTCGGGGAGGCGGTGCCGCTCCAGGTCGACGCGAACGCCGCCTACACGCTCGCGGACGCCGAGCATCTGCGGCGGCTCGACGCGTTCGGGCTGCTGCTGGTCGAGGAGCCCCTCGTGGGAGGCGACCTGTACGCCCACGCCCGGCTCCAGCAGCGCCTCGCGACACCCGTCTGCCTGGACGAGTCGCTGCACAACGCCCGCGACACCGCGTCCGCGATCGCGCTGGACGCCTGCCGGGCGGTGAACGTGAAGCCGGCCCGGGTCGGCGGCTACCTGGAGGCGCGGCGCGTCCACGACGTGGCGCACGCGCACGGGGTGCCGGTGTGGTGCGGCGGCATGCTGGAGACGGGCATCGGGCGCGCGGCCAACCTGGCCCTGGCGGCACTTCCCGGCTGCACCCTGCCGGGCGACACCTCGGCGTCCGCCCGCTACTTCGCCGAGGACATCACGGAGCCGTTCGTCCTCGCCGACGGCCACCTGCCGGTACCCCGCGGCCCGGGCATCGGCGTCCGTCCCCTGCCGGAGGTGCTACGCCGCTTCACAACGGGCCGCAAGGACCTGTACCGCGCGTGAAACGCCGCCCGCAGGCACCCGCGCGACCCGTAGCCGCCCCTGCCCCCGGGGGGCGCCCCCGCCCCGTCCGGGTCGGCACCGCGCCACGTTAGATTTGACCCGTGCTCTCACGCCTCACGCGCCCCCGGGCCCTCGCCGTCTGTGCGCTGCCGGTGGTGGCTCTGCTCGCCACCGCCGCCTTCGCGCCCCTGCCGTTCTCGTTGACGCAGCCCGGGCTGACGGCGAACGTGCTCGGCGACAACCGGGGCGAGCCGGTCATCACGATCTCCGGGGCGCCGACCCGGGACACCAGCGGCGAGCTGCGCATGACGACGATCGAGGCCACGTCGCCCGACACCACGGTGCGGCTCGGTGACGTGATCGACGCCTGGTTCCGCACCGACCAGGCGGTCATGCCGCGCGACTCGGTCTATCCCAGCGGGCAGAGCACCCGGGAGATCGAGCAGTTCAACACCCGGCAGATGAAGGAGTCCCAGGACGACGCCACCGAGGCCGCCCTGAACTACCTCGACCTCGACGGCAAGGACGTCGAGGTCACCCTAAAGCTCGCGGACGTCGGCGGCCCGAGCGCCGGTCTGCTCTTCTCGCTCGGCATCGTCGACAAGCTCGACGGCGACGGCAGCGGCGGCGACCTCACCGGCGGCCGCACCATCGCCGGCACCGGCACCATCGACGCGAACGGCAAGGTCGGCGCGGTCGGCGGGGTCTCCCTGAAGACGCAGGCCGCCCGCCGGGACGGCGCGACCGTGTTCCTGGTGCCGAAGGACGAGTGCGGCGACGCCAAGGCGGAGCTCCCCGAGGGCCTGCGCCTGGTCCCGGTGACCACCCTGAAGGGCGCGATCGGCGCGCTCGACGCGCTCAGGACGGGCAAGGGCACGGTCCCCGCCTGCTGAGAACGGGAGCGCTACTTCACGAAGCCCTCCTGCTTCAGCCAGTCCAGCGCGACCTGGTGCGGGTCCTCCCCGTCGACGTCCACCCTCGCGTTCAGCTCCTGCGCCACCGCGTTGTCCAGCTTCTTCGTGATCGGGTCCAGGACGTCCGGGATGGCCGGCCACTTCTTCAGGGCCTTGGTGTTGATCATCGGCGCGGCGTTGTAGTTGGGGAAGAAGTGCTTGTCGTCGTCCATCACGACCAGGTGCATCGACTTGATCCGGCCGTCGGTGGTGAAGACCTCGCCGTAGGTGCAACTCCCCTTCGCCGTCTGGGTGTAGATGATTCCGGTGTCCATCTGCGTGATGTTCCGCGACGGCACGTCCATGCCGTACGTCTTCTCCATGCCCCGCAGCCCGTCGGCCCGGTTGGCGAACTCGACCTCCACGCACAGCGTCACCGCGGACGGGTCGGACTTCGACAGGGCGGCCACCTCGGAGAGGGTGTTCGTGCGGTACTTGCGGTGGTTGGCCTGGTTCATGGCCAGCGCGTAGGTGTTGTCCAGCCGGGACGGCGGCAGCCAGGTCACCCCGTTGCCCGCGTCCTCCTTCTTCACCGCCTCCCACTGCTCGTGCGGGTCGACGATCGGATCGCTGTGCCCGAGATACGTGATCCAGGCCGTGCCCGTGTACTCGTACCCGGCGTCCGCCTCCCCCTTCACCACGGCCTCCCGGCTGCCGATGGAGCCCTGGATGCCGGTGCGGTCCACCACCTCGGCACCCGCCGCCTCGAAGGCGATGCCCATGATCGCGCCGAGGATCAGCTGCTCGGTGAACGACTTCGACGTCACCGTCAGCTTGGCGCCCTTCAGCGGTTCGCCCCGCCCGATCGTGCCCGGCTCCACGTCGTCGACCATGGGGGAGCCGCTGGTCAGCCCGCAGGCCGCCGCCGTCATCAGCAGTCCCGCCGCCAGCAGGGCGGCCGGCCGCCTCACCGGTCCGCTCCGGCCCACCGCGCCTCCCACCCGCCTCACAGGTCCAGCCCCCTCGGCCGCAGCAGCACCTCGGCCAGCGACGCCAGCCAGTCCACCAGCAGCGCCAGCGACACGGTGAGGATCGAGCCCAGCACCAGCACCGGCATCCGCTGGTTGGTGATGCCGGCCGTGATCAGCACGCCCAGCCCGCCGCCGCCGCCGAACACCGCGAGGGTCGCCGTACCGACGTTGAGGACGAGGGCCGTGCGCACGCCCGCCAGGATCAGCGGTACCGCCAGCGGCAGTTCCACCCGGGTCAGCACGCCCGCCGGGGACATCCCGATGCCGCGCGCCGCCTCCAGCAGCGTCGGGTCGTTCGCCTTGAGACCGGCGATCGTGTTGGACAGCACCGGCAGGACGGCGTAGATGATGATGCCGATCAGCGCGGCCCTGCGGCCGATGCCCAGCCAGATCACCAGCAGGGCGAGCAGCCCGATCGCCGGGGTCGCCTGGCCCATGTTGGCGAAGGCCAGCGCCACCGGGGTGGCCTTGCGGAAGGCCCGCCGGGTCAGCAGGATGCCCAGCGGGATCGCGATGATCAGTACGAAGAACGTGGAGATCACGGTCAGTTCGATGTGCTCCCACAGGGCCTGCGAGACCTGGCCGTTGGACAGCGCGTTCTCGGAGACCGGGTCGAGGTCGGCCTGCCGGAACCACAGCCAGGTCGCCAGCAGCAGCACCACCAGCATCGCCGGCACGATGGTGAGCTTCTGCCAGCTCAGCTTGCGCGGCGGCCGTCTGGAGGGCGGGGGAGGGGGCGCCTCGTCGTCCTCGGGAACGGGGGGTTCCTCCCGCGCCGGCGCGCCCGGGGCCCGGGGCGTGCTCACGCCTTCTGCCCTTCCGTGCCGCCCTCCTGCTCGGCGTGGGTGACCCCGCTGCGCTGGCCCTCCAGCTCGTGCTGCGCCTCCAGCGCCTCCAGCCGGTCGGCCTCCAGCAGTTCGTGCACGGAGTTGATCAGCGTCTCCATGTCGACGACGCCCGTGTACTCGCCGCGCCGCCCGGTCACCGCGACGCGCCCCGCGTTGTCGGTGAGGACCGCCTCCAGGGCGTCCCGCAGGGTGGCGTCCCGGGTCACGGTGTCGCTGACCAGCGTCCCGGCGCGGGCCAGCGAACCGCGGGCCCGCATCAGGTCGCCGCGCCGCACCCACTTGTAGGGGCGGCGCCGCTTGTCGAGCAGCAGGATCTCGTTGGTGCCGCTGGAGCGCAGCCGGTTGAAGATCTCCTGGAGCGGGTCGTCGACGGTCACCGTCGGGTAGTCGGTGATCTCCACGTCCCGCACCCGGGTCAGGTTCAGCCGCTTCAGCGCCGCGCCAGCGCCGACGAACCCGGAGACGAAGTCGTCGGCCGGGTTGGTGAGGATGGCCTCCGGGGTGTCGAACTGGGCGATGTGGGAGCGTTCGCGCAGCACCGCGATCCGGTCGCCGATCTTGATGGCCTCGTCGAAGTCGTGGGTGACGAACACGATGGTCTTGTGCAGCTCGTGCTGGAGCCGGATCAGCTCGTCCTGGAGGTGGTCCCGGGTGATCGGGTCGACGGCGCCGAACGGCTCGTCCATCAGCAGCACGGGCGGGTCGGCGGCCAGCGCCCGTGCCACGCCGACCCGCTGCTGCTGCCCGCCGGAGAGCTGACGGGGGTAGCGGCCGTGGAACTCGCCGGGGTCGAGGCCCACCAGGTCGAGCAGTTCCTCGACGCGGGAGGCGATCCGGGCCTTGGACCAGCCGATCATCTTCGGTACGAGGCCGATGTTCTGGGCGACCGTCATGTGCGGGAACAGCCCGGCGGACTGGATGGCGTAGCCGAGGCGCCGGCGCAGCTTCACCGGGTCCATGTCGGTGACGTCCTCGCCGCCGATGCGGATACGGCCGCCGGTCGGCTCGATCAGCCGGTTGATCATCTTCAGGGTCGTGGACTTCCCGCACCCGGAGGGCCCGACGAAGATCACGACCTCGCCCGCCCTGATCTCCATGTTCACGTTGTCGACGGCCGGCTGCGGGCTGCCGGGGTAGCGCTTGGTCAGGTTCTCCAGCTCGATGGAGGCACCGTGGTGCTCGCTGTCAGACACGGATCCCCCTGGGAATGGTCAGCCGTCCGAGGACGACGTACGCGGCGTCGAACAGCAGCGCGAGGATGATGATCCCGATGGTGCCCGCGAGCACCTGGTTGAGCGCGTTGGCGCTGCCCAGCGAGGCGAGCCCCCGGAAGATCACGTTGCCGAGGCCGGGGCCGGAGGCGTACGCGGCGATCGCGGCGATGCCCATCAGCATCTGGGTGGCGACCCGGATGCCGGTCAGGATCGGAGGCCAGGCGAGCGGCAGCTCCACCCGCAGCAGCTGCGCGAGCCGGGACATCCCGATCCCGCGGGCCGCGTCCACCAGCGAGGGGTCGACCCCGCGCAGGCCGACGATGCAGTTGCGCACGATCGGCAGCAGTCCGTACAGGGTCAGCGCGATCACCGTCGGCGCCACGCCCAGCCCCACGATCGGGATGAGCAGGCCGATCATGGCGAGCGACGGGATGGTCAGGATGCCCGAGGTGGTCAGCGTGGCCAGGTTCCCCGCCCACTCGCTGCGGTACGTCAGCACCCCGATCAGCACCCCGATGAGGGTCGCCACCACCATGCACTGCAGGACCGCGCTGGCGTGCTGCAGGGCGTCGGCGAACAACTGCTGGTGGCGGTTGCCCAGGTACTCCCAGAAGCTCACGAGGACTCACCCCCAGCTGATCGCGCCGCTAGCCGTGCTCCCGGTCCTCCGCCGCCTGTTCCACCAGCGGGATGACCCGCAGCGGAACGGGGTTCTCCATGACGATCGCGGTGGAGGCCCGGACGATCCCATCGAAACCGACGACCCGGTCGATCACACGTTGAAGATCGGCGTTCGAGCGCGCCACCAGCCGGCACAGCATGTCCCCGGTGCCGGTGGTGGTGTGCAGCTCCAGCACCTCCGGCACGGACGCCAAGTGCGCCCGTACGTCGGCTCCTTGACCCTGCCGGATCTGCAGCGTGGCGAACGCCGTGACCGGGTAGCCGAGGGCCGCCGGATCGACCTCGGGCCCAAAACCGCGGATGACTCCGTTCGACTGAAGACGGTCCAGCCGCGCCTGCGCGGTCCCGCGGGCCACCCCCAGCCGCCGGGACATCTCCAGCACCCCGATCCGCGGCTCGCGCGCCAGCAGCGCGATGATCCGCCCGTCCAGCCGGTCGATCGCCATAACGACCCCCTTCCGGGGTGGTCATCCTGTACAGAAAGTCCGCGTGCACCGCCCTGGTGCTATGCAGAATGCCCAGCGGAGAACGAAACTATTGCGCACCTTGCCGTGCCGGGCGAGGCTGCGCCTATGACGCAGACCACACACCACACTCCCGACACCGCACGGCAGGCCGACCCCTTCCCGGTCAAGGGAATGGACGCGGTCGTCTTCGCCGTGGGCAACGCCAAGCAGGCGGCGCACTACTACTCCACCGCCTTCGGCATGCAGCTGGTCGCCTACTCCGGACCGGAGAACGGCAACCGCGAGACCGCCTCGTACGTGCTGGAGAGCGGCTCGGCCCGCTTCGTCCTCACCTCCGTGATCAAGCGGTCCACCGAGTGGGGCGCCTTCCTCGAGGACCACGTGGCCGCGCACGGCGACGGCGTGTACGACCTCGCCATCGAGGTCCCGGACGCCCGCGCCGCCTACGCCTACGCGATCGAGCACGGCGCCACCTCGGTCGCCGAGCCGTACGAGCTGAAGGACGAGCACGGCACCGTCGTCCTCGCCGCCATCGCCACCTACGGCAAGACCCGCCACACGCTGGTCGAGCGCACCGGCTACGACGGCCCGTACCTGCCGGGCTACGTCGCCGCCGCCCCGATCGTCGAGCCGCCGGCCAAGCGCTCCTTCCAGGCCGTCGACCACTGCGTCGGCAATGTCGAGCTCGGCCGGATGAACGAGTGGGTCGAGTTCTACAACAAGGTCATGGGCTTCACGAACATGAAGGAGTTCGTGGGCGACGACATCGCGACCGAGTACAGCGCGCTGATGTCGAAGGTCGTGGCCGACGGCACGCTCAAGGTCAAGTTCCCGATCAACGAGCCCGCCATCGCCAAGAAGAAGTCCCAGATCGACGAGTACCTGGAGTTCTACGGCGGCGCCGGTGTCCAGCACATCGCGCTGAACACCAACGACATCGTCCACACGGTCCGCCAGATGCGCGCCGCCGGCGTGCAGTTCCTGGACACCCCGGACTCGTACTACGACACCCTCGGCGAGTGGGCGGGCGAGACCCGCGTGCCCGTCGAGACCCTGCGCGAGCTGAAGATCCTCGTCGACCGCGACGAGGACGGCTACCTGCTGCAGATCTTCACCAAGCCGGTCCAGGACCGCCCGACCGTCTTCTTCGAGATGATCGAGCGCCACGGCTCCATGGGCTTCGGCAAGGGCAACTTCAAGGCCCTGTTCGAGGCCATCGAGCGCGAGCAGGCCAAGCGCGGCAACCTCTGACGGCCGGGCCCGCCGGGGAGGCTCACTCCCCGGCGGACCAGTCCTCGAAGTCCGGGGCGTCCTCCACCGACGGCTCCCCTAGCTCCCGCAGCGCCTCCTCGGCCCTCGGCACCAGCGTCGGCGAGAAACGCGGACTGATCCGCAGCGCCTCCTGGAGGTGCCGCCGCGCCGGCCCCTCCCGGCCCAGCTCCCGCTCGATCATCCCCAGGTGGTAGCTGTACAGCGCGCTGCGCACCCCACCCCCCTTGGCCCGGTCTGTGGCCCGCCGGGCGAACCTCAGGGCCTCCTCGTCCTCCCCGGCCCGGTGCAGCGCCCAGCCCAGCGCGTCCGCGACCGCGATCCCCGGCTGGCGCCGCCACTCCGCGCGCAGCCGCCGTACCGCCGACTCCGCGTCCCCGTGGTCCGCCTCGAACCGGCCCAGGACCAGCTCC
The DNA here is from genome assembly GCF_042731455.1 of Streptomyces sp. NPDC059852. Classification (NCBI taxonomy): domain Bacteria; kingdom Bacillati; phylum Actinomycetota; class Actinomycetes; order Kitasatosporales; family Streptomycetaceae; genus Streptomyces; species Streptomyces sp. NPDC059852. Next base: position 154,410 of record NZ_JBHWJK010000013.1, read on the forward strand.
TCGTCCACCCCGGCCGCCGCGGCCCGCGCCGCCCGCTCGCGCAGCAGGTCGTACTGCACGCGCGCCGCCTGCCCGAGCCCCAGCGACTCGTACAGCTCGCCCAGCTCCAGCGCGTACTCCGGACACGGCTGCCGCGCGAGGGCCGCCCGGTAGGCGGTCAGCGCCTCCGTGGTGCGGCCCAGCGCGGCCAGCGCCCGGCCCTGCCCGGCCAGCGCCGCCCGCTGGTCCGGGTCGAGCCGCACCGCCTCCTGGAAGTGCCGCAGGGCCGCCTCCACGTCACCGCCCTCGAAGGCCAGCTGCCCGGCCCGCTCCAGATAGGCCGCCCGCTCGGCCGGGGCCGCGGCCCCGGCCGCCGCGTCGGACAGCGCCGCCGCCGCGTCCTCGCGCCGCCCCCGGTCCCGGTACACGGCCGCCGCCCGCGCCCGCACCGCCGGGCCCGAGCGCAGCGCCAGCAGCCGGTCCAGGGCCCGACCCGCCGCCTTGTAGTGCCCGAGGCCGGTGTGCGCGTCGATCAGCTGGGGGTACGCCGTCCAGCGCTTCGGGTCCGCCTTCACCGCCGCCTCCGCCCAGGTCAGCGCCGCACCGAAGTCCCGCCGGGCGTTCGCCAGGGCCGCCATGCCGCTCAGCGCCCCGGCGTCGCGGGACCGGACCTCCAGCGAGGCCCGCAGCGCCTTCTCCGCCTTCGGGTAGTACGCCGGCTCCCCTGTCCGCCGCCCCTGCTCGACGTACGCGGCCCCCAGAACCGCCCACGACACGGCGTCCCGGGGGTGCGTCCGCACTCGCCGCTCGCGCCGCTCGATCAGCGCCGCCAGCTCGGGCAGCGCCGCCGGCACCCCCGAGGTCACCGCGGTCAGCGCCCGCGCCCCCGGCGCCGGCGCGGGCGGCCGCACCGGCGCAGGCCCGGACGGCAGCAGCGCCAGCGCCCCGCCGAGCACGGCACACCCCGCCACCGACGCGATCAGGACCCGGCGCCGCAGGCGCCGCCGGCCGGTCGCGTCCTGTCCCTGGTCCACGGCCTCGTTCTCCATGGCGTCACTGTGCGCGAAACGGGGCGTGGACACGACGACCACACCCGCCCGGCCACGGGTGCCGCGCACGGGGTTCACACCGATGGCCCCGGGTGTCACGCTGTGATAATGAGCCGTACCGAAGCCGCACCCGACCAGGCCCTGGGTGACCTCACCGAGCGGCTGCTCGCCGGTCTGCCCGCCGAGGCCGTCGTCACCGACACCGACGTCACCGCCTCCTACGCGCACGACATGGCCGGCTTCTGCCCGGCCGGCGTCCCCGCCGTCGTCGTGCTCCCGCGCACCGTCGAAGAGGTCCAGCACGTGATGCGCACCGCCACCGCGCTGCGCGTCCCCGTCGTCCCGCAGGGAGCCCGCACGGGCCTGTCGGGCGGCGCCAACGCCTCCGACGGCTGCATCGTGCTGTCCCTGACGAAGATGGACCGCATCCTCGAGATCAACCCGGTCGACCGGATCGCCGTCGTGGAGCCCGGCGTCGTCAACGCGACGCTCTCCCGCGCGGTGGGCGAGCACGGCCTGTACTACCCGCCGGACCCCTCCAGCTGGGAGATGTGCACCATCGGCGGGAACATCGGCACGGCCTCGGGCGGGCTGTGCTGTGTGAAGTACGGGGTGACGGCCGAGTACGTCCTCGGCCTCGACGTCGTCCTCGCCGACGGACGCCTGATGAGCACCGGCCGCCGCACCGCCAAGGGCGTGGCGGGCTACGACCTGACGCGGCTGTTCGTCGGCTCCGAGGGCTCGCTCGGCATCGTCGTGCGGGCGGTGCTCGCGCTGCGTCCCAAGCCGCCCCAGCAGCTCGTCCTGGCCGCCGAGTTCGCGTCCGCGGCCGCCGCCTGCGACGCGGTGTGCCGGATCATGGCCGGCGGCCATGTGCCGTCCCTGCTGGAGCTGATGGACCGCACGACGGTCGCGGCCGTCAACTCCATGGCGAGGATGGGCCTGCCGGAGACCACCGAGGCCCTGCTGCTGGCCGCCTTCGACACCCCCGACCCGGCCGCCGACCTCGCCGCCGTGGGCGCGCTGTGCGAGGCGGCCGGCGCCACCCAGGTGGTCCCGGCGGACGACGCCGCCGAGTCCGAACTCCTCCTCCAGGCACGCAGGCTGTCCCTGACCGCGCTGGAGGCGGTCCGGGGCGTCACCATGATCGACGACGTGTGCGTGCCGCGCTCCCGGCTCGGCGACCTGATCGAGGGCGTCGAGCGGATCGCGGAGAGGCACCGGCTCACCATCGGGGTCGTCGCGCACGCGGGCGACGGCAACACCCACCCCACCGTCTGCTTCGACGCCGCCGACCCCGACGAGTCCCGGCGCGCCCGTGCGTCGTTCGACGAGATCATGGCGCTCGGCCTGGAACTCGGCGGCACGATCACGGGCGAACACGGCGTGGGCCTGCTGAAGAAGGAGTGGATGGCGCGCGAGATCGGCCCCGTCGGCATCGAGATGCAGCGCGGGATCAAGCGGGTCTTCGACCCGCTGGACCTCCTCAACCCCGGCAAGCTGTTCTGACCCGTCCCCCGGGCGCCCGTCACCGGGCGAGCAGCTCGTCGAGCGCGTCGTCGATCCCGAGCCGCCCGGCCTCGGTGCCGGGCGGCACCGCCCGCAGCGTCCGCTCCAGCCACGCCGACACCTGCGCGGCGGGCGCCTCCAGCAGGGCGTCCCCGTCGGGCGAGCTCAGCGCCATCAGCACCACGCCGCGGCCGTCCGACTTCGTCGGCCACACCCGCACGTCCCCGTGCCCGCACGGCCGGAACACCCCCTCGACCAGCAGATCCCGGGAGAACGTCCAGTGCACGGGCTGCGCGGAGCCGATGTGGAAGGTGACGTGGACGGCGTACGGGTCGTCGCTGTGGTAGCCCAGCCGGGCCGGGACGGGGACGCTGCGCTCGGGCGACAGGATGAGCCGCAGCTCCAGTTCGCGCTCGACGACGACGGTGTGGGACATGGCAGGGTTCCTCTCTCGTGACACGTACGGGTTCCCCGGGTGGGCCCGTACGAGTGGAGAGGGGCGGCCCCGCGCCGCATTACGCGACTCGGGCGGACTTTTTCCGGCCCGGCCCCCCGCCGGGCTTTCGTACCTGTGACGTACGTGCACGAGGTTGCCCGGAAAGGGGCGGGACCTGTGGGACCGGCGGTGGCGGGTGCGTCCGTCTGATAGATGTGGAGCCCCCGTAGTGACCCACGAGCAGATACCGGACGACGGACATGAGCGCCCCAACCCCGGCCCCCGGTGACGACCGGCCCCGCGAAGGGTATTACCCGGACCCGTCCATTCCTGGATATGTCCGGTACTGGAACGGCGCCTCCTGGGTGCCGGGCACGAGCCGTCCCGCCCCGACCGACGGCGAGCCGCTCGCCCCGCCGCCGGGCGCCCGGCCGGCCGACGCGCCCGCCCCGGTCGAGGAGACCGGCCCGCACTTCTTCGACGAGGACCCGGTCGCCCGGCCCGCCCCGGGCGACGCCCAGCACGGCAGCCGCCCCGAACCCGCCTCCGCCTGGGGTGCCGACCGCTCCCGGCAGACCGGGTTCGGCGGCGACCAGGACCGCCGGGTCTCCTGGGGCGCCCAGCAGGAGGGCGCCGACCCGCGCGTCCCGGCGCCCGCCGAGCCGGAGACGGAGTCCGGCGGCGGGGCCGCGCCCGACACCTTCCTGATGCGCCGGCCCGTGACGGACGGCGGGGGAGCGCGGTCCGCCGCCGCCCCCGACCCGGGCACGATGGCCATCCGCGCGGTGAACCCGCGCGGCGGCACTCAGGAACCGCCCGCCCCCGCGCCCGGCACGGCCGCGAACGCCCCGCAGGGCCCCGGCTTCAGCGCCGGCAAGGCCGCCGCGGCCCCTTCTCCGGCCCCCTCGCCGGCCCAGGCGACGCCCGCGGCCCAGCCCGCTCCCACGCCGCCCTCCGGCCCCCAGCAGGCCGGGCCCGGCATCCCCCAGCAGTCCGGCGGACCGCAGCCCGCGCCCGCCGCCCCCGCCGCGTCCGGGGCTCCGATCGCGCCGGGTCCCGGCGGCGGCCAGTCCTCCTGGGCGCAGCAGGTCCACCGGCTCGCGGAGCCGGATGCCGACGTCCGGCCCCCGGTCGCCGAGGGCCGGCCCCCGGTCGCCCCGTGGAAGCCCGTGCGGGAGGACCCGTTCGCGGCGGCCGCCCTGCGGCAGGCCGCCGCCCGGCCCGCCGGCCTCGGCAAGCGGCTGGCGGCCCGGCTGGTGGACACCGTGGTGCTCGCCGCCGTCACGGCGGTCGCGGCCGTCCCGCTCGGCACCAAGGCGCTCGACCACGTCGACGACAAGATCGAGGCGGCCAAGCTCTCCGGACGGACCGTCACCGTCTGGCTGCTGGACGGCACCACGTCGGTCTACCTCGGCATCATCCTGGCCGTGCTGCTGGTCGTCGGCGGGCTCTACGAGGCCCTGCCCACCGCCAAGTGGGGCCGCACACTGGGCAAGAAGCTGTTCGGCCTGGAGGTGCGCGACATCGAGGCGCACGAGCCGCCGGAGTACGGCGCGGCGGTGCGCCGCTGGCTGGTGTACAGCGTGCCGGGCGTGCTCCTGGTCGGGGTGGTCGGGGTGCTGTGGTGCCTGTTCGACCGGCCCTGGCACCAGTGCCTGCACGACAAGGCGGCGCGTACGTTCGTCGCCGGATGAGCGGGTCCGCCGTCCGGCCCGGATGATCCGGTACTCCGGACGGCCCCGCGCCGGATGCGCGGCGGTGCGGTTCGCGGTCGACTCGGGCCATGAGCAGCGAACCGCCTCCCGGCCCCGGCCAGCCCCCGGACGACGACCCGTTCCGGAAGCAGCCCCCGCCCGGCGGCGGCCCGTCCGGGCCGTACGGCGACCAGCCGCCCCAGGGCGGGCAGCCCCCGCCCCCACCCGGCGGTGAGGGCGGCCCCTACGGCGGACAGCCGCCCCCGCCCCCGCCCGGCGGCGGTGGCCCCTACGGCGGTGGCCCCTACGGCGGTGGTCCCTATGGAGGCGACCCGTACGGCGGCGGGCCGGCCGACCCGCTGGCCGGGATGCCGCCGCTCGCCGACAGCGGCAAGCGCACGCTGGCCCGGCTCATCGACCTGATCCTGGTGGCGGTCGTCGTCTGGCTGATCACCTGGGGGTTCGGGGTCACCGAGCTCGACGTGGACACCGACAAGGTGCAGTACGGCAAGTCCTTCGCGCAGTCGCTGGTCGCCGCCGTGCTCTTCGTCGGCTACGACACGGTCATGATCTCCCGGACCGGTCAGACGATCGGCAAGAAGCTGCTGCACCTGCGGGTCGCCAACCTCGACAACGGGGCCACGCCCTCGGTGCAGACCACGCTGATCCGCTCGCTGGTGCTGTGGATCCCGTTCGCCTTCTGCTGCGCCTGCATCTGGACCGCGATCGCCGGCGGCTGGAGCTTCTTCGACCGGCCCTACAAGCAGGGCCTGCACGACAAGGCGGCGAAGACCGTGGTCGTCAGCACGGACGCGTGAGGGCGGGTCAGGACTTGCTGAGGGCGGGCTCCTCGGTCTTCTCCCGCTCCGCCGCGGCGGAGCGGCCCACCGTCACCCCACGGGACCCGCGCGGCACGGGCACCGTCATGGCGACCAGGAGTCCGAGCAGCATCGCGGCCAAGGCGATGACCGCGATCCCGGCGCCCGAACCGGTCTGTGACAGCAGCAGCATGGCGAGCGTGGAGAAGACCACGGTGCACGAGCCGTAGGCGAGCTGTGCGGCAGTCGGACGAGGCATGGTCATCGTGTCCTCGGAATCGGGGGTGCACGGGGGATTCGGCCTGGCTTTGCGCCGACGTCCGGGCGTTCCGCCATCCGACTCTATCGGCGTCCATGCCCGAGAGGAACGTTCGGTAAGCGTGACCTGACCAACAGTGCCGGTGCACGGGGGGCGCACGGATTCATGGCGTCCACCAGGTGGACGGCGGTGCGCGCCCGCCCTCCGGCCGCCGTTCGGTAACTGGACGGCGACTCCGCATAGTGCAATTGACCTGTTCAAGTCAAGGTCTGTTTTTTCTGCTTAACCTCTAGTCAAATGACGTCACTTGACTACACGCGTTGATCACGCGCGCGCGGATCCTATGTTGACCAGGACCCTCCTTCCGCGCGCCCGAACGCGGGGGAGGATCTCAAGTGACCAGTAGACCCTGGACGTTCCGTACGGCGGCGACCGCCGTCGCGCTCGCGACAGCCGCGGCGACGTTCTCGACCTTCGCGGTGGCTCAGGCCGACGAAGGCGCACCGGCCTCCGTGGACCGTCGTGACCCGGCGGACCGGCAGCACGCCGACCACGACCTCGAAGGCCCCCTGAGCAAGACCGTGGAGGCGCAGCGGCAGGAAGCGCTCAACCAGGTCATCTCGGGCAAGACCAAGGTGAAGAACCGCGGTGGCTCGCAGGTCGTCGAGCTCAAGAGCAAGAAGGGCGACAGCAAGTACGTCGAGCTGGGCCGTGAGAAGACCGACAAGATCTTCACGATCCTGGTCGAGTTCGGGGACCAGATCAGCCAGTTCGGCGGCACGCCCGGCCCGCTGCACAACCAGATAGCCAAGCCGGACCCGAAGAAGGACAACTCGACGGCCTGGAAGGCGGACTACAACCGCAAGCACTTCCAGGACATGTACTTCGGCACCGGCAAGAACACCGAGTCGGTCAAGAAGTACTACGAGAAGCAGTCCTCGGGCCGCTACTCGGTCGACGGCGAGGTCTCGGACTGGGTCAAGGTGCCCTACAACGAGGCCCGTTACGGCAACAACGCCTGCGGCGACACGAACTGCTCCAGCGTCTGGAACATCGTCAGCGACGGCCTGAACTCCTGGGTCGCGCAGCAGAAGGCGGCCGGCCGCACCGACGCGCAGATCAAGGCCGACGTCGCCCAGTTCGACCAGTGGGACCGCTACGACTTCGACGGCGACGGCGACTTCAACGAGCCGGACGGCTACATCGACCACTTCCAGATCGTCCACGCCGGTGAGGACGAGTCCGCGGGCGGCGGCGTCCAGGGCACGGACGCCATCTGGGCGCACCGCTGGTACGCGTTCGGCACGGACGCCGGTGCCACCGGCCCCGCGCAGAACAAGCTGGGCGGCGCGCAGATCGGCGACACCGGGATCTGGGTCGGCGACTACACCGTGCAGCCGGAGAACGGCGGCCTCGGCGTCTACGCGCACGAGTACGGCCACGACCTCGGTCTGCCGGACCTCTACGACACGCAGGGCGGCGAGAACTCCACCGGGTTCTGGACGCTGATGTCCTCCGGTTCCTGGCTGGGCACCGGCAAGAAGGAGATCGGTGACCTCCCCGGCGACATGACCGCCTGGGACAAGCTGCAGCTGGGCTGGCTGAAGTACGACACGGCCAAGGCCGCCACGAGCTCGTGGCACAAGCTGGGTGTCGCCGAGTACAACACCAAGCACAAGCAGGCCCTCGTGGTCGAGCTGCCCAAGAAGAAGGTCACCACCGAGATCGTCCAGCCGGCGCAGGGCGAGAACCAGTGGTGGAGCGGCAGCGGTGACAGCCTCTCCAACACGCTGACCCGTTCGGTCGACCTGACCGGCAAGTCGGCCGCCTCGCTGACGCTCGACGGCTGGTGGGACATCGAGGCCGGTTACGACTACCTCTACACCGAGGTGTCCACCGACGGTGGCGCCAACTGGACCGCTCTGGACGGCACCGCCGACGGCACCGCCCTCGGCAAGGACGCCAGCGGCAAGCCGGCGATCGACGGCACCTCCGGCGCCTGGAAGAAGCTGGTCTTCCCGCTCGACGCCTACGCGGGCAAGAAGTTCGACCTGCGCTTCCGCTACCAGACGGACGGCGGCGTGGCCCAGAAGGGCTTCGCGGCCGACAACATCGCGGTGACCGCCGACGGTTCGGCGGTGTTCTCGGACGACGCCGAGACCGCCGACGACGCCTGGACGAAGAAGGGCTTCTCGCGCATCGGCGCGTCCATCACGGACGACTACGCCCAGTACTACATCGCCGAGAACCGCCAGTACGTGTCGTACGACAAGACGCTGAAGACGGGCCCGTACAACTTCGGCTTCTCGACGACCCGTCCGGACTGGGTGGAGCACTACGCCTACCAGAACGGTCTGCTCATCTGGAAGTGGGACACCTCGCAGCTGGACAACAACACCAGCCAGCACCCGGGCGCCGGCCTGATCCTGCCGATCGACTCGCACCCGACCCAGCTGAAGTGGACGAACGGCACGCTGATGCGCAACCGCATCCAGGCCTACGACTCCCCGTTCAGCACCTTCCGCACGGACGGCATGACGCTGCACAACGCGGACGTCGCGGCGAAGATCCCGTCGCGTCCGGGTGTGTCGGTCTTCAACGACCGCACCAACACCTACTACGACGCGTCGAACCCCTCCGCCGGTGTCAAGATCACTGACACCAACACCAAGATCAAGATCGTCAAGGAGGCCAAGGACGGCTCCACGATCGAGCTCGAAGTGGGCCCCGCGGCGAAGTAAGAAGTAAAACTGCAGGTCAGAGCATGATCGGCGGCAGCCCCCTGGCGGGGTTGCCGCCGGTCGTGTTTAGGTGCACCCTGTGCTTCCGTTATTGACACCGGCTCCGGCACCGGAGGCGGACCCGACCTCGACACCGCATCGCACGGGGGTGTGACCGTATGGCCGCAGGAGGTTTCTGCAAGCTGCCGACCGGCAGCGTGGTGGTGGCGCTGAACCTGCCCAGACCCACCCCCGACGGCACGGGCAGCGTCCGTGTCCTGGTGCACGCCCGCAATCGCGCCCGAGCCCTGACCAGGCTCCGCAACCTGGGCCTGCGCGCCGTCTACCTGCGGGGGAACGCCGCCCCGCCGACCCCGGACGAGATCACCGCGGTCCTGCACCACCCGGACGGGCTGATATGGCGCACGGCCCCCTGCCCCGACGTCGTCCCCGCCGTGCCGGGCCTCGTCCCCGGACCGGCCCAGGAGCTCTGGCACCCGATCCGGGCCCTGATGCGCCGCCCCGCCGCCCCCGCCCAGCCGTAGCGGACCTCGCGGCCCCTCGGACGGCTACGCCACCACGGGCTTGCCGGTCAGCTCCACGCCGGCCTCGCGCAGCTCCTCCAGCGCCCGCTCGGTGGTCTCCGCGGCCACGCCGGCGGTCAGGTCCAGCAGCACCTGCGTACGGAAGCCCTCGCGCGCCGCGTCCAGCGCGGTGGCCCGCACACAGTGGTCGGTGGCGATGCCCACCACGTCCACCTCGGTGACCTCCCGGGCCCGCAGCCAGTCCGCGAGCCGCACGCCGTTCTCGTCGGCGCCCTCGAACCCGCTGTACGCCGCGGCGTACGCCCCCTTGTCGAAGACGGCGTCGATCGCGCCGGAGGCCACCGCGGGCGCGAAGTTCGGGTGGAAGCCCACGCCCTCGGTGCCCGCCACACAGTGCGCCGGCCACGACTGGACGAAGTCCGGGTGGGCGGAGAAGTGCCCGCCCGGCGCGATGTGGTGGTCGCGCGTGGCCACGACGTGCTGGTAGCCGGACCCGGCCGCCTGACCGATCAGCTCCGTGACGGCGGCGGCCACGTCGGCGCCGCCCGCCACCGCGAGGCTGCCCCCCTCGCAGAAGTCGTTCTGCACGTCTACGACGATCAAGGCGCGGCGCATGGTCGGTGTCCTTCGGTTATGGACGCTGAGGTCGGGACGGTGGATCGGTGTGGGCCCGGCCGTGAACCTCCGAGCCTAGAGACTTCGCGTGCGGTGCGGGAGGGGGCATGGGGCGGGCACTGCGGGCGCGCCCGTTCACGCCCCCGTCTGGCTACCCGGGCGCGTGTGGACGTACTCCGTCGGAATGACGGGTTCCCCCCGGGAGAGCTGCATCGCGGACAGCGGCAGGTTGGCGCGGGCCGCCGCGTGCCGGTCCCGGACGGCGTCCAGGGGCTCGCGCGCCACGACGTCCCCTCCCTTGACGAGCTGGGTCAGCAGCCGCCGGTCGGCGAGGTCCTCGGGCACCGGACCGGTGCCGATCACCTCGGCCTCCGCGACCCCGTCGGCGTCGAGCCGGCGCGCCGCCCACTTGCGTCCGCCGACGGACGTCTTCCCGCCGGTCGACCTCTTCGCCACCGGCACCAGCGGCGCCCCGGCGTCGGCGGACTCGGCGCGGGCGACCAGCTTGTAGACCATGGAGGCCGTCGGGTGCCCGGAGCCGGTCACCAGCTGGGTGCCGACGCCGTACGCGTCCACGGGCGCCGCCGCCAGCGAGGCGATGGCGTACTCGTCCAGGTCGGACGTGACGAGGATCCGCGTGCCGGTCGCGCCCAGCTCGTCCAGCTGCTGGCGGACCCGGTGCGCGACCAGCAGCAGGTCGCCCGAGTCGATGCGGACGGCGCCCAGCTCGGGTCCGGCGACCTCCACGGCCGTACGGACGGCCTCGGTGACGTCGTAGGTGTCGACCAGCAGGGTCGTGCCGCGGCCCATGGAGTCCACCTGGGCCCGGAAGGCGTCCCGCTCGCGGTCGTGCAGCAGCGTGAAGGCGTGGGCGCTGGTGCCCACGGTCGGGATGCCGTACCGGAAGCCGGCGGCCAGGTCGGAGGTGGAGGTGAAGCCGCCGATGTAGGCGGCGCGCGAGGCGGCCACCGCGGCCAGCTCGTGGGTGCGGCGGGCCCCCATCTCGATCAGCGGGCGGTCCCCGGCGGCCGCGGACATCCGCGAGGCGGCCGCGGCGATCGCCGAGTCGTGGTTGAGGATGGAGAGGATCACCGTCTCCAGCAGCACGCACTCGGCGAAGCTGCCCTCCACCCGCAGGATCGGCGAGCCCGGGAAGTAGACCTCGCCCTCCGGATAGCCCCAGATGTCCCCGGAGAACCGGTAGTCCGCCAGCCAGCGCAGCGTCGGCTCGTCGACGACGCCCCGCTCGCGCAGGAAGCCGAGGACGTCCGCGTCGAAGCGGAAGTTCTCCACGGCGTCCAGGACGCGTCCGGTGCCGGCCACCACGCCGTAGCGCCGGCCGTGCGGCAGCCGCCGGGTGAAGACCTCGAACACGCTGCGCCGCTCGGCGGTGCCCGCGCGCAGCGCGGCCTGCAGCATCGTCAGCTCGTACTGGTCCGTGAAGAGCGCCGTCGAGGGGACTTCCACCGGCAGCCCAAGGTCCGCTGTGTTCATGGCCACGCATCGTACCCCCATTTCGTCAGTCTGACGATTTGGGGGCGGTCGGGGCCGGGGATTTGTGCGACCACCCCCCTGCGGTGGCAGCATGGGCACTGTGACGTCACCCGCTCCCCTAGAGATCGAACGCACCGAGTCGGCGGAGGAAGTGTTCGCCGTCCCCGAGCCCGACGTCCCCTGGGTCACGATCGTCCACAACGACCCGGTCAACCTCATGAGCTACGTGACGTACGTCTTCCAGACGTATTTCGGGTACAGCAAGGACAAGGCCACCAAGCTCATGCTCGACGTCCACCACAAGGGCCGGGCGGTCGTCTCCAGCGGATCCCGCGAGGAGATGGAACGCGACGTGCAGGCCATGCACGGCTACGGCCTGTGGGCCACCCTCCAGCAGGACCGGAAGTAGCGAATCGTCTCCATGCCAGGAACCTTCGAACCCGTCCCCGGCGGCGGCGCCGCCGTCGCTCTCGACGACGTCGAGATCTCCATCATCCGGTCGCTGGCCGTCCAGCTGCTGGAGCTCATCGGACCCGGCCCGGCCGGCGACGCCTCCGACGACCCGCTCGCCGAGCTGTTCGCCGAGGGCCCCAGCGAGCCGCCCTCCGACCCCGTGCTCAAGCGCCTGTTCCCCGACGCCTACAGCGACCCCGAGGGCACCCCGCAGGCCGAGGAGGCCGAGGAACAGCGGGCGTACTCCGCCGAGTTCCGCCGCTACACGGAGAACGACCTGCGCGCCGGCAAGCGGGAGAACGCGCTCGCGGTGGTGCGCACCCTGGACGCGCTCAGCGCCGAGAGCGCCGGTGACGGCGCCGCGGTGCTCAAGCTGTCCGCCGAGGAGTCCCAGCAGTGGCTCAGCGCCCTCAACGACCTGCGCCTGGCCATCGGTTCCCGGCTGGAGATCACCGACGAGGACGACACCGATCTGCTGTTCCGCCTCCCCGACGAGGACTCCCGCAAGCCGATGGTGATGGCCTATCTGTGGCTCGGCGGCCTCCAGGAGACCCTGGTCGCCACCCTCATGCCCTGATCCATCCGCTCTCGCGACCTTTCCGTGCCGATATGTGAGGGTTCTGTGTTCGCTCAGCGGACGCTCAAATCCGGATAACGATCCCGTCACCGCCGCCACCCGCTATGCGGGGCGGCGGTGATTTTGTCCGGTTCTCCCTGTGGGATGCGCCACACACGCCCCCGCCGATCACCGTTGCGGCCGTGATAAATCTTCACGACCGCCCGCCGAGCACCACCCGAATGTTCGGCCGGGTGCGCCACAGGGCCGGCGGACCGCCGGCCGGGCACAGCTCCAGCAATCCGGGGGGATCGAGACCCGATCCGCGGCCGACGAAAGGCCCGGGTCGGCATGGAGAAAGGCGCACAAGACATGACCTCTGGGAAGGTCACCGACACGACGGCCACGGGTGCCCCCGAAGAGGGGTACGAGCGCGGCCTCGGCAGCCGTCAGGTCCAGATGATCGCGATCGGCGGCGCCATCGGCGTCGGCCTGTTCATGGGTGCCGGTGCGAACATCGCAAAGGCCGGACCCAGCATCATCCTCATGTACGCCCTCGCGGGCGTCGTCATCTTCTTCATCATGCGGGCCCTGGGCGAGCTGCTCCTGTACCGGCCCGTCTCCGGCTCCTTCGCCGAGTACGCCCGGGAGTTCCTGGGCCCCTTCTTCGGCTTCGTCACGGGCTGGACGTACTGGCTCATGTGGGTGGTCACCGGCATGGCCGAGCTGACGGCCGCCGCGATCTACATCCACTTCTGGTTCCCGGACATCCCGCAGTGGGTCAGCGCCCTGGTGTTCCTCGTGGTGCTCTTCGGCGTCAACCTGATCTCCGTCAAGATCTTCGGCGAGGTCGAGTTCTGGTTCTCGATGGTCAAGGTCACGGCCATCATCGGCATGATCGTCATCGGCCTCGGCGTGCTCACCCTGGGCTTCTCGGACGCCGGTGACACCGCCGCCGTCTCCAACCTCTGGTCGCACGGCGGGTTCTTCCCCAACGGCATCGGCTCCAGCCTGATGACGCTCCAGGGCGTCATGTTCGCCTACCTCGCCGTCGAGCTGGTCGGCGTCACCGCGGGCGAGTCCGAGAACCCCGAGAAGACCCTGCCCAAGGCCATCAACACGCTGCCCTGGCGCATCATCGTCTTCTACGTCGGCGCCCTCCTGGTGATCCTCTCCGTCGTGAAGTGGACCGAGTTCTCCGCCGGTGAGAGCCCCTTCGTGCACGCCTTCGGCAAGATCGGCATCCCGCTCGCCGCGGGCATCGTCAACTTCGTGGTCCTCACCGCGGCCCTGTCGTCCTGCAACTCCGGCATGTACTCCACCGGCCGCATGCTGCGCGACCTGGCCGCCAACAGCGAGGCCCCGCAGGCGTTCGGCAAGCTCAACAGCCGCAAGACGCCGGCCATCGGCATCACCGTCTCCGTGGCGCTCATGGGCATCGGCGTGATCCTCAACTACGTCGTCCCGGAGAAGGCGTTCCTCTATGTCACCTCCGTCGCCACCGCGGCCGGCATCTGGACCTGGATGATGATCCTCGTCAGCCACATCCGCTACCGCGCCGCCGTCGACGCGGGCCGGCTGCGCGCCTCGTCCTTCCCCGCCCCCGGCGGCGCCCTGTTCAGCTGGGTCGCGCTGCTCTTCCTCATCCTCGTGACCTGCATGATCGCGTACGACAAGGACGCGCGGGTCTGCCTGTACGTCGCCGCCGGCTGGGCCGTCGCCCTCGGTGTCGGCTGGTCGGTCCTCAAGAGCCGCAACCCCGGCATCGCCACGCGCGGCGGCGAGGAGCCGGAGCTGGAGAAGGTCGGCTGAGCCACGCGCGGACGTCCGGTCGCGGGGAGCGCTCGTGGTGCCCCCCGCGCCCGCCGCTCAGGACGTCCGCGCCTCCCGGGACGTGACCGCACGTCCGGCATGTGGGCCGCCCCGTACCAACCCTCGGTACGGGGTGGCCCCTCTGCTTATCCTGACCGCATGCTGACCATCACCCAGGCCCTCGTCGACCAGATCGTCGCCCACGCGCGCAAGGACCACCCCGACGAGGCGTGCGGAGTCGTCGCGGGCCCGGCCGGCTCGGACCGCCCCGAACGCTTCATCCCGATGCTGAACGCGGCGATGTCCCCCACGTTCTACGAGTTCGACTCCGGCGACCTGCTCAAGCTCTACCGCGACATGGACGACCGCGACGAGGAGCCGGTGATCGTCTACCACTCGCACACCGCCACCGAGGCCTACCCCTCGCGCACCGACATCTCCTACGCCAACGAGCCCGGCGCCCACTACGTCCTCGTCTCCACGGCCGACACCGACGGCCTCGGCGACTTCCAGTTCCGCTCCTTCCGCATCCTCGAGGGCGAGGTCACGGAGGAGGAGGTCAGGATCGTCGAGTCCTACTGACGACCCGGCCCCGTACGACCCGGTCCGCACGGCCCGGTCTCACCAAGCGACCCGTCACCGTCCGCGATGTGGGATCACATTCCAGGACCCGGACCGGGAATCGATACGATGACCCCATGGTTCTCCACGACGTGAGCGGGAAGACGCCGGGCATGCTGCTCGTGGCGCGGCTGCACGTCGACCTGTGCAGGCTCGCCAGCGCCATCTGTTGACGCGACACCCTGCCGCCGTCCGGCCGTGAGCCGCGGCGCCGCACTCACGCACCACGGCTGTCCCAGCGCTGCCGCGCGCCCCCGACCGACTACTCCCGAAGGAGCCCCGACCCATGGCCATCGAGGTCCGCATCCCGACCATCCTCCGCACCTACACCGACGGTCAGAAGGCGGTGGAGGGCAGCGGTGAGACCCTCGCCGACCTGTTCGCCGACCTCGAGAGCCGCCACACGGGCATCCAGGCGCGCATCGTCGACGGCGACCAGCTGCGCCGCTTCGTCAACGTCTACCTGAACGACGAGGACGTCCGCTTCCTCGACGGCATCAACACCAAGCTCAGCGACGGCGACAACGTCACGATCCTGCCGGCCGTGGCCGGCGGCATGGCCTGATCGGGATGCGGTACGACTCCCCCCTCGCCGCGGTCGGCAACACCCCTCTGGTGCGCCTGCCGCGGCTGTCGCCGTCCGACGACGTCCGGATCTGGGCCAAGCTGGAGGACCGCAACCCCACCGGCTCCGTCAAGGACCGGCCCGCCCTGCACATGATCGAGCAGGCGGAGAAGGACGGCCGGCTCACCCCGGGCTGCACGATCCTCGAGCCGACCAGCGGCAACACCGGCATCTCCCTCGCCATGGCCGCCAAGCTCAAGGGCTACCGCATGGTGTGCGTGATGCCCGAGAACACCTCGCAGGAGCGCCGGGACCTGCTCGGCATGTGGGGCGCGGAGATCATCTCCAGCCCCGCCGCGGGCGGCTCCAACACCGCCGTACGGGTCGCCAAGGAGCTCTCCGCCGAGCACCCGGACTGGGTGATGCTCTACCAGTACGGCAACCCGGACAACGCGGGCGCGCACTACGCGACGACCGGCCCGGAGATCCTCGCCGACCTCCCCTCGGTCACCCACTTCGTGGCGGGCCTCGGCACCACCGGCACCCTCATGGGCGTCGGCCGCTACCTGCGCGAGCACAAGCCCGACGTGAGGATCGTCGCCGCCGAGCCGCGCTACGACGACCTCGTCTACGGCCTGCGCAACCTCGACGAGGGCTTCGTGCCGGAGCTGTACGACGCCTCGGTCCTCACCACCCGCTTCTCGGTCGGCTCCGCCGACGCGGTCACCCGCACCCGGGAACTCCTCCAGCAGGAGGGCATCTTCGCGGGCGTCTCCACCGGCGCCGCCCTGCACGCCGCGATCGGCGTCGGGAAGAAGGCGCTGAAGGCGGGGGAGAGCGCCGACATCGTGTTCGTCGTCGCCGACGGCGGCTGGAAGTACCTGTCGACCGGCGTCTACACGGCCGCGACGACGGAGGAAGCCATCGAGACCCTCCACGGCCAGCTCTGGGCCTGACCGCCCCGCGGGCTACTTCGACAGGTGACGGACCTGGTCCCACACGGCCGGGTCCATCACCCCGACCCGCCGCCGGAAGTCCCGCACCGGGACGACCCGCAGCTCGCCCGTCTCCAGATAGCTCGCCCGGCCCCCGGCGTCGCCGACGGACCCCGGCGGCAGCGCGATGACACCGCCGCGCTCGGCGCGGTTCCTGCTGGTGATCTTGGCGACCGTGACGCGCTGCCCGCGCACCGCCAGCACCAGACACGGCCGGTCCTTGGCCCCCGGCCGGTCCTCGTAGGGCACGTTCGCCCACCAGATCTCCGCCGGCTCCGGCAGCCGCGCCGGCGCCCGCCCCCGGGGCCGCCCGGGCGGCCGGGTCCGCCGCGGCTCACGCCCCCGCCGCGGCTCACGCCCTCGCCCCCACCCGTCCACGAGCGTGGCGACCAGCGCGAGCAGCACGACCGCGCCGAGCGCCGGCCACCATGACGTGTCCATACGGACGACGGTACCGGCGCCCACGCGGCCCGCGCGCCTCTCGTACGCCCCGGGTCCAGCCGAACGCGTGACAGCACAGGTGAGTTCGCCCACAACAGAGCTGTGCGGAGGAGCGACCGGAGGTTTTGCGCCTTACGCTCGACGAACCGCACGACCCCCGACGCCCCCCCATCCCCGATCTTCGGATTCCGCCAGCGGAGGTTTCTGTTTCATGAAGCTCACCGTCGTCGGCTGCTCGGGGTCGTTCCCGTCCGCGGAATCGGCCTGCTCGAGCTACCTCGTCGAGGCCGACGGCTTCCGGCTGCTCCTCGACATGGGCAACGGCGCCCTGGGCGAGCTGCAGCGCCACTGCGGTCTCTACGACCTCGACGCGATCTTCCTCAGCCACCTGCACGCCGACCACTGCATCGACATGTGCGCGTACTTCGTGGCGCGCTACTACCGGCACGACGGCGGCCGCTGCGACCCCATCCCGGTCTACGGTCCCGAGGGCACCGAGCACCGTCTGACCACGGCCTACGCGGACACCCCCACCGCCTCGTCCATGAGCGAGGTCTTCGACTTCCACACGGTCAAGCCGTCCACCTTCGACATCGGCCCGTTCACGGTGCACACGGAACGCGTGGCCCACCCGGTGGAGGCGTACGGCATCAGGATCGAGCACGGCGGCCGGGTGCTGACCTACTCCGGCGACACGGGCATCAGCACCGCCCTGGACGAACTCGCCCGCGACGCCGACCTGTTCCTGTGCGAAGCCGCCTTCACGCACGGCAAGGAGGACATCCCCGACCTCCACCTCAACGGGCGCGAGGCGGGGCAGTCGGCGGCCCGCGCGGGCGCCCGGAGCCTGGTCCTCACCCACATCCCGCCGTGGACCGACCCCGAGGTCAACCTGGCCGACGCGCGCGAGGTCTACGACGGCCCGGTGACGCTGGCGGCGCCCGGCCGGACGTACGAGATCTGACGCCCCGGGCACATTCGACGGCGGCACGGCGAAGGCCCCGGAACCCTGCCGGTTCCGGGGCCTTCGTCATGCCGTGGGGCTCACGCCTTGGTGAGGTCCTCGACCTCCTCCTCGGGCTCGCGGCCCGGGGTGGGGAGGTTCCACTTCGTGATGGCGAAGCGGAAGACGGAGTAGTAGATCGCGGCGAACACCAGGCCGATCGGGATGATCAGCCAGGGCTTGGTCGCCAGGTTCCAGTTGAGCGCGTAGTCGATGAAGCCCGCGGAGAAGGTGAAGCCCGCGTGGACGCCGAGCGCCCAGGTGACCGCCATCGACAGGGCGGTGAGCACCGCGTGGATCACGTACAGCACCGGGGCGATGAACATGAACGCGAACTCGATCGGCTCGGTCACACCGGTCACGAAGGAGGTCAGCGCCAGCGAGACCATCATGCCCATCACGGCCTTGCGGCGCTCGGGGCGGGCGCTGTGGGCGATGGCGATGGCGGCGGCCGGCAGACCGAACATCATGATCGGGAAGAAGCCGGACATGAACTGACCGGCGGTCGGGTCACCGGCGAAGAAGCGGTTGAGGTCACCGTGGACGATCTCACCGGCGGCGTCCTTGAAGTCGCCGAGCTGGAACCAGGAGACGGTGTTCACGAACTGGTGCATGCCGACCGGGATCAGCGCACGGTTGATCAGGCCGAACAGACCCGCGCCGAACGCGCCGAGGCCGGTCATCCACTCGCCGAAGTCGGCGATGACCTCACCGATCGGCTCCCAGACCAGGCCGAAGAAGACGCCCATCGCGGTGCCGACGAAGGCCATGATGATCGGGACGAGCCGGCGGCCGTTGAAGAAGCCCAGCCAGTCCACCAGCTTCTTGCGGTGGTAGCGCTGCCACAGCACCGCGGCCAGCAGACCCATGATGATGCCGCCGAGGACACCGGGGTTGTTGTAGGTCGCGGCTATGTCCGCGCCGTCCTGGACCTTCGCCTCGGTGACGGGGAACGCCTTCAGGACGTTGCTGTACACGAGGAAGCCGACGAGGGCGGCCAGGGCGGTCGAGCCGTCCGCCTTCTTGGCGAAGCCGATCGCGACACCGATGCAGAACAGCATGGGAAGGTTGTCGAAGATCGCACCGCCCGCGGTGGCGAACACGGCGGCGACCTTGTCCCAGCCGAGTCCGTCCTTGCCGAACACGTCGGGCTGGCCGAAGCGGAGCAGCAGACCGGCCGCCGGAAGCACGGCGATCGGGAGCTGAAGACTGCGGCCGACCTTCTGAAGGCCCTGGATCAGGCCTGATCCCCACTTCTTCGTGGGGGCCGCCGTTGGCGAGGTGGCGGTGCTCATAGACTTCCTCCATCGGGTGGTGGTCTACACCACTCAGTGGTGTAGACCTGTTGTACACGATGAAGGTGCGATAAGGAACCCGCGATTCCCGAGCGTTGCCCGGACCGTTATCCCGCCTTGTTCGTACCTTTGTGGAGGCCCCGCGGACCCCTCACGGGCTGTCAGCCCTTGGTGACGTCCTCCACCTCCTCCTCCGGTTCCCGGCCCGGCGTCTTCAGGTCGAACCTGGTGATCGCGAAACGGAAGATCGCGTAATAGAGGACGGCGAAACACAGACCGATCGGGATGATCGCCCACGGCCGCGTCGCCAGATTCCAGTTGATGACGTAGTCGATCAGCCCCGCCGAGAAGCTGAACCCGTCATGCACCCCCAGCGCCCAGGTCACCGCCATCGACACACCCGTCAGCAGCGCGTGCACCGCGTACAGCAGCGGCGCCACGAACAGGAACGAGTACTCGATGGGCTCCGTGATGCCCGTGACGAACGACGTCAGCGCCACCGACAGCATCAGACCGCCGACCTCCTTGCGGCGCCGCGGCCTCGCACAGTGCGTGATCGCCAGCGCCGCCGCCGGCAGCGCGAACATCATGATCGGGAAGAACCCCGAGGTGAACTGACCGGCGTCCGGGTCACCCGCCAGGAACATGTTGATGTCACCGTGCACCACCCGGCCGTCGGGCGTCGTGAACGTGCCGAACTGGAACCAGATGGGCACGTTCAGGAACTGGTGCAGACCCACCACCAGCAGCGCCCGGTTCGCGACACCGAAGACACCCGCGCCCCACGCGCCCAGACCGCTCATCCAGTCGCTGAAACTCTCCAGCGCGTCACCGATCGGCGGCCACACCCACAGACACAGCGCCGCGAACACGATCGCCACGAACGCCATGATGATCGGCACCAGCCGCCGGCCGTTGAAGAAGCCGAGCCAGTCCACCAGCTTCGTCCGGTGGTAGCGCGCCCAGAAGAAGGCCGCCAGCAACCCCATCACGATCCCGCCGAACACCCCCGGATTCTGGTACTCGAAGACCGTCACCGAGCCGTCCTGCAACTGACAGCCCACGTTCGGGACCGCCTTGGAGCCCTCCGGGCAGTCCTCCGGGAACTGCCGCAGCACCGTGTAGTACACGAGGAACCCCGCCACCGCCGCCAGCGCCGTCGAACCGTCCGACTTGCGCGCCATGCCGATGGCCACGCCCACACAGAACAGCAACGGCAGCCCGAGCGCCCCGTCGAGCAGCGCACTGCCCGCACCCACCATCACCCGCGAGACATCGGTCCACCCCAGACCGTCGTCCCCGAACACATCCGGCTGCCCCAGCCGGTTCAGGATGCCCGCCGCCGGCAGCACGGCGATGGGGAGCTGCAGACTGCGCCCCATCTTCTGCAACCCCTGGAACAGGGCGTTCCAGCGCGCCCGTCCGGGAGTGACCGTACTGTCGGCAGTCATCCGAACCCCTGTTCTCGCCGGGCGGTTTGTCGGCCGTCCCCCTGGTGGTGTAGACCAGTCGCGGACGGTTCCGCTGTCGTGAAGGCCATCCTTCGACACAGACGGCACGACCGCTCGCGAAGATGGGCCAACTGTGGGTTACTGCGACAAAGCGGTTCGGATCAGGGAGAGGGAACATGGCCAGCAAGGCTGAGAAGATCGTCGCCGGGCTCGGCGGCATCGACAACATCGAGGAGATCGAGGGCTGCATCACCCGCCTCCGCACCGAGGTCAGCGACGCCTCACTGGTCGACGAGACCGCCCTCAAGGCCGCCGGCGCCCACGGCGTCGTCAAGATGGGCACCGCCATCCAGGTCGTCATCGGCACCGACGCCGACCCGATCGCCGCGGAGATCGAAGACATGATGTGAAGCGCGGGCATCGTCCCCGGCTTCACCCCCTGAAGGGCCCCTCCCCACGCGGGACGGGCCCTTCTCCCATCCCGCTAGGCTCGACGCCATGTCCTCACAGCCCCGCATCGACGGCCGCACCCCCGACCAGCTCCGCCCGGTCACCATCGAACGCGCCTGGAGCAAGCACGCAGAAGGCTCCGTCCTCGTCTCCTTCGGCGACACCAAGGTGCTGTGCACCGCCACCTTCACCGAAGGCGTCCCGCGCTGGCGCAAGGGCAGCGGCGAAGGCTGGGTGACCGCGGAATACGCCATGCTGCCCCGCGCCACCAACACCCGCGGCGACCGCGAATCCGTCCGCGGCAAGATCGGCGGCCGCACCCACGAGATCAGCCGCCTCATCGGACGCTCCCTGCGCGCCGTCATCGACTACAAGGCCCTCGGCGAGAACACCGTCGTCCTCGACTGCGACGTCCTCCAGGCCGACGGCGGCACCCGCACCGCCGCCATCACCGGCGCCTACGTCGCCCTCGCCGACGCCGTCGCCTGGGCCCAGGGCCGCAAACTCGTCAAACCCGGCCGCAAGCCGCTCACCGGCACCGTCAGCGCCGTCTCCGTCGGCATCGTCGCCGGCGTCCCCCTCCTCGACCTGCGCTACGAGGAGGACGTCAAGGCCGACACCGACATGAACGTCGTCTGCACCGGCGACGGCCGCTTCGTCGAGGTCCAGGGCACCGCCGAGGCCGAACCCTTCGCCCGCGACGAACTCAACACCCTGCTCGACCTCGCCGTCGCCGGCTGCGGCGAACTCGCCGACCTCCAGCGCAAGGCCCTCGGCGACATCCTCGAACAGTAAAGAACGAACCAAGACACCGGGCGGCGCCGGGCAACCACACCCCCCGCCCCCGCGTCCCTACGGGTACGGGCGTACGGCACACCGCCGTACGCCCCGCCAGTGCACAGGGGCCCGCAGGCCCGCGCAGGGAGGGGACGTCCACCATGGCCACCAGCCGACGCCGCCGGAGCCGCATCGCCACAGCCGCCGCAGCCGTCGCGGCACTGGCGCTCACCACCGGCCTCACCACCGGCTGCGACGCCGTCGGCAAGGCAATGGACTGCGTCCGCACCGCCGACGCCATCGCCGACAGCGTCACCGAACTCCAGCAGGCCGTGGAGAACGCGAGCAACGACCCCACCCAGCTCGAGGAATCCCTCACCTCCATCGACCAGAACCTCGGCGAGATCGGCGACCAGACCGACGACGCCGACGTCAACAAGGCCGTCGACGACCTCCAGAAAGCCGTCACCAACGTCCGCGACGCCGTCAAGAACGGCGACGAGACCCCCGACATCAGCCCCGTCACCGACGCCGCCGGCGAACTCACCAAGGTCTGCACGCCCTGACCGGCCCCTTCCGCGGTTGGCCATACTGGGGGCCATGACCCGCCTGATCCTCGCCACCCGCAACGCCGGAAAGATCACCGAACTCCGGGCGATCCTCGCCGACGCAGGACTCCACCACGACCTCGTCGGCGCGGACGCCTACCCCGAGATCCCCGACGTCAAGGAAACCGGCGTCACCTTCGCCGAGAACGCCCTCCTCAAGGCCCACGCCCTCGCCCAGGCCACCGGCCTCCCCGCCGTCGCCGACGACTCCGGCCTCTGCGTCGACGTCCTCGGCGGCGCCCCCGGCATCTTCTCCGCCCGCTGGGCCGGCAAGCACGGCGACGACCAGGCCAACCTCGAACTGCTCCTCGCCCAGCTCGGCGACATCGCCGACCCCCACCGCGCCGCACACTTCGCCTGCGCCGCCGCCCTCGCCCTCCCCGACGGCACCGAACGCGTCGTCGAGGGCCAGCTCCGCGGCACCCTGCGCCAGCGCCCCGCCGGCACCAACGGCTTCGGCTACGACCCGATCCTCCAGCCCGACGGCGAGACCCGCACCTGCGCCGAACTCACCCCGGACGAGAAGAACGCCATCAGCCACCGCGGCAAGGCGTTCCGAGCGCTGGCACCGGTGGTACGGGAGTTGCTGGGCTGAGACCTTCCGGCAACGACAACGGCCTGCGTCTCGATCTTCGAAACGCAGGCCGTTCATGTGCGGCGGAAGGGATTCGAACCCTCAAGCCCGCTAAGGGCCACAGGACCTAAACCTGCTGTGTCACCGTTGCACCACCGCCGCTAGGTGCCTGTCATCGTACCGGCAGCCGTCCCCCGTCTTGCGCCTCCCCTGCACCAGGTCCCCGTGAGCGCGTGGCAGTTGGGACACAGCAGCCGCAGATTCTCCCGCCGGTCGTCCCGCCACTCCCCGCTGATGTGGTCGACCTCCAGCGTCATGGGCTTGCCGAGCCACTCGGGACCCACGCCGCACCGCGCACACCGCTCCGGGACGCCGGTCGCCAGGAGCGCCCTGCGCAGGCGGCTCGACTCGGTCCGGTTGGCGCGGTCATGCCGGACCAGCACCTCCTGCGGGCTCTTGGCGTTCAGGGCCGGCCTGCCGCGTTGATGGGCTTTCCCCAGGAAGTGCGCTGTGTCGATCCCCTCCTCGGCCAGCCAGGCGCGCAGCCGGGCGCTCTGGGTACCGTTGACCGTGCGCCCGAGGCGCCGCAGGACTTGCGCGAGCGACGAGGACTCCCCGACGGCGGCGCTCAGCTCCTCGCGCGAGGGCCGCGGACGTCTGCCGCAGGGCCGGAAATGCGAGACGTCGATACCGAAGCGGGTGAAACGCGCCAGCAGGTAGCGACGCAGATTGGGGTACGGCCGCGTCCCCAGGAAGACGATGACCTCGTCGATGTCGCTGCACCGGCGGGCGGCTTCCGCCAGCCGCTCCCGGTCGTACCGATTTCCCGCGCTCATGAGGCCCGCTCCCGAACGCGCCGCGTGCCGCGCCCGCGGTACCGGTCGGTCGTCGAGTGACAGTTGGGGCACAGGAGGCGCAGGTTCTCCAGCCGGTTGTTCCGCCAGTCGCCGTCGATGTGGTCGACCTCGAGCGGCAGGGGCTCGCCGAGCCACACGCCTTCGACACCGCACAGGGCGCACCGCTCCGCCCCGCCCTTCTCCCGCATCGCCCGCTTGAGGCGAGAGCCCGGCACGCGTCCGGCCCGCTCCGCCGTGAGCACGGTGAGGATCTCGTCGGCCGTCCGGCGTCGCCGGTTGTCGCGCTGTCGCTCGGTGCGGACGACTGACGTGAAGTGCGACGTGTCGATCCCGTACGCCCTGATCCGGCGGCTGATGTGGGTGTGGTGGCCGCCCACCACGTCCAGGCCCAGATGGCGGAGGACCTGGGACATGTTCGTCGACGCCGTGACCGCCTCCTGGAGGATGTCGCGCGTCCACTTCACGCCCCCGCGCTCGACTCCTGACCCCATCGCGTCCCCTCCCCGTTCTCGACCACGCGTTCGTGGCCCGTACGGATCAACGAGCCGGTCGTCGGGGCGTCACGCAAGGACGATGCGGAACGGCTCCCACCCGGGGGACCGGAGTGGGAGCCGTCAGGGCGCGGGGCGCGGGTGTCAGATGCCCAGGTCCTTGATGATCTTGGCTACGTGGCCGGTGGCCTTGACGTTGTAGAGGGCGCGCTCGACCTTGCCCTCCTCGTCCACGACGACCGTCGAGCGGATCACGCCGACCACCGTCTTGCCGTAGAGCTTCTTCTCGCCGAAGGCGCCGTACGCCTCCAGGACCTTCTTGTCCGGGTCGGCCACCAGCGTGACCTTCAGGGACTCCTTGTCGCGGAACTTGGCGAGTTTCTCCGGCTTGTCGGGGGATACCCCGATGACGTCGTAGCCGGCGCCGGCCAGCAGCTCCAGGTTGTCCGTGAAGTCGCAGGCCTGCTTGGTGCAGCCGGGCGTCAGGGCGGCGGGGTAGAAGTAGACGATGACCTTGCGGCCCTTGTGGTCCGAGAGGGACACCTCGTTGCCGTCGGCGTCGGGAAGGGTGAAGGCGGGGGCCACGTCCCCCGGCTGGAGTCGCTCGCTCATCGAACAAGCGTAACCGGGGAGCCTGACGGTGCGGTTCGCCGTGGAGCTGACAGACTGTCCGGAAACATCATCAGTTCACTTCGGAGGCCGTACGGTGGCGGACACGTCGGACACCAGGACCCCGGCACAGATCGAGGCGGACATCAAGGCCCGCCGCGTCGTGCTGGCGGAGACGCTCGACGAGATCGGGGTGCGGGTGCACCCCAAGACGATCGTCGGCGACGCCAAGGCCAAGGTCGCGGCGAACATCGACCACACGCTCGGACGGGCCTACGTGGGCGTGAACCGGGCCGTGAGCGACGTCAAGGCCAAGTTCACCGACGAGGACGGCGCGCCCCGTCTGGAGCGCATCGTGCCGGTCGCGCTCGTGGCCGTCGGGCTGGTCGGGCTGCTGGCCCTCGGCACCCGGCGCCGCAGGGGCTGAGGGCGCGGACCCGGCGGCGTACACAGGCGGCAGAGGCAGGTAGGTTCGAGGCGTGAGCGCCAACAGAAACGAGCACAGCACCCACCACGACAAGCTGCCCATCCGGATGCTGCACGACCGTGTACTCGTGCGGCAGGACACCAGCGAGGGCGAGCGGCGTTCCGGTGGCGGCATCCTGATCCCCGCGACGGCCGCGGTGGGCCGCCGGCTGGCCTGGGCCGAGGTCGTCGCGGTGGGGCAGAACGTACGGACCGTGGAGACCGGTGACCGGGTCCTGTTCGACCCGGAGGACCGGGCCGAGGTGGAGGTGCGCGGTGTCGCGTACGTGCTGATGCGCGAGCGCGATCTGCACGCGGTGGCCGCCGACCGGTTCGAGGGGTCGGAGGACTCCACGGGGCTCTATCTGTGAGAAGACGGATCGGGGGGCCGGTGACCATCGTCACCGGCCCCCCTTTTCGTGGGCTTGCTAGCGTGGGGGGAGCCCGACGAGACGCGCCGTACCGGGATGAAGGCAAAGACGACGCACCGGTTCCCTGTCGTCTCGTCCCGGAAGGTGCCTGTCATGGCCTGGGTTCTGCTCGTCGTCGCCGGTCTGCTCGAGGTCGCCTGGTCGGTGGGCGTGAAGTACACCGACGGTTTCACCCGGCTCGTCCCCAGCCTGTTCACCGGCGCGGGCATCGTCGCGAGCATGCTGCTGCTGTCGTACGCGGCCCGGTCGCTGCCGATCGGTACGGCTTACGGGGTGTGGGTCGGCATCGGCGCGGCCGGTGCCGCGGTGGTCGGCATGGTGGTGCTGGGGGAGCCGGTCACCGCGGCGCGGATCTTCTTCGTGTGTCTGCTGCTGGTCGCCGTGGTGGGGCTGAAGGCGACCAGCGGCCACTGAGAGAGGCTTTCGGGACACGACCTCAGGGTCTGCGGGTCGGGAAGCCGGCCGTGGTGCCCGTCGTGCCCGCTCCGCCGGTGTCGGTGCCGCCGTCCTGGCCGGTGCTCGTGCCGCCGTCGGGGCCGCCGGGTCCGCCGGCGCCTCCGTCGGTGGTCCCGCCGTCGTCCGTGCCGCCGTTCTGGCCGCCGTCGGTGGTGCCCCCGTCGTCCGTGCCGCCGTCGCCGCCACCGTCCTGGCCGGTGCTGGTGCCGCCGTCGGGACCGCCGGGCGTCTCGCCGCCGGTCTGGCCCTCGGTGCCGGTGCCGGACGTGGGCTTCCCGGAGGGGCCGTCGTCCTCGTCGCCCTCGTCCTCGTCGCCCTGCGTCGGGTCGGAGGTGGGGTACTGGGGGACCTCGGCGTTCTCCTGGAGCTCCAGGTCGAAGTCGGTGACCGGCTTCCCCTTCAGGGCGGCCTTCGTGTACTGGGCCCAGATCTCGGTGGGCGCGCCGCCGCCGTTGATCCGGTCGAGGCCCATGACGCCGTACAGCGACTTGTGCTTGGCGGTGACGGGGTCCTGGCCCATGACGGCGACGACGGTGGCGAGGTCGGGGGTGTACCCGGCGAACCAGGCGGCGGTGTCCTCCTCGGCGGTGCCGGTCTTGCCGGCGGCGGGGCGGCCGGCGGCCTGGGCGGCGGTGGCGGTGCCGCTGTCGACGACGCTCCGCAGGACGGAGGTCGTGGTGTCGGCGGCTTCGCGGGTGACGGCCTGGGAGGGCTTGCGGTGGGGCATCTCGACGACCTCGGCGCCGTCCTTGGTCACCTTCTCGATCATGGTGTAGGTGCCGCGCTTGCCGTGGTTGGCGAGGGTCGCGTAGGCCTCGGTCATGTCGAGGACGCTGGCGGTGGCGGTGCCGAGCGCGATGGAGGGGTACGGCTCCAGGTCGGGGGTGGCCGTGGGCAGGCCGAGCTTGACGGCGGTGTCCTCGACCTTCTGCGGGCCGACGTCGACGGCCATCTGCGCGTACACGGCGTTGACGGACTTGTTGGTGGCGGAGCGCACGGAGATGTCGCCGTAGGAGACGTCGTCCTCGTTGGCGGGGGCGTAGTACTTGCCCTGCCAGCCCTCCACGGGGCGCCGGTTGGTGCCGTCGTAGATCGTGTTGGGGGTGATGGGGCGGCCGTCGCGGGTGGTCGACTCGTTCTGCACGGCGGCGGTGAACACGAACGGCTTGAAGGTGGAGCCGACCTGGAAGTCCCGGCGGGTGGCGTTCGGGGTGTACTGCTTGACGTAGTCGACGCCGTTGTACATCGCGACGACCTTGCCGGTCTTGGGGTCGACGGAGGCGCCGCCCGCGCGGACGTAGCCGTCGACCTTGCGCTTCTTCGGGTCGAGCCGGGACATCAGCTTGTCGTCGACGGCCTCGACGAAGGCGTCCTGCCGCTTCTTCTGCAGGGTGGTGGTGATGCGGTAGCCGCCGAACTCCAGGTCCTCCTTGTCGACCATCTTGTTGCTGATCAGGTAGTCCTGGACGGTTCGCACGATGTAGCCGCGCTGGCCGGAGAGGCCGGTGGAGGTGGAGGACTCCTTCGGCATGGGGAACTTCAGCCCGGCCCGTTCTGAGGCGCCGAGCCAGCCCTTGGTGACCATGCCGTCGAGGACGTAGTTCCAGCGGGCGACGGCGCCGGCCTTGTTCTCCGGGTGGGCGACGACGTCGTACTCGCTCGGCGCGTTGACCAGGGCGGCGAGGTAGGCGGCGTGGGCGGCGTCGAGGTCCTTGGCGTCCATGCCGTAGTAGGCCTGGGCGGCGGCCTGGATGCCGTAGGAGTTGCGGCCGAAGAAGCTGGTGTTGAGGTAGCCCTCGAGGATCTCGTCCTTGCTCTTCTCGCGGTCGAGCTTGATCGCGATGAAGAACTCCTTCACCTTGCGGGTGACGGTCTGCTCCTGGCGCAGGTAGTAGTTCTTGACGTACTGCTGGGTGATCGTGGAGCCGGACTGCTTGCCCTTGCCGGTGGCGGTGTTCCAGGCGGCGCGCAGCATCGCCTTGGGGTCGACGGCGGACTCGGTGTAGAAATCGCGGTCCTCGGCGGCCAGGATGGCGTGCTGGGCGGGCTTCGACATCTGGGCGAGGGTGACGTTCTCCCGGTTGACCTTGCCGTCGCGGGCGATCACGGAGCCGTCGGCGTACATGTAGACGTTGGCCTGCTTGGTGGCGAGCGCGTTGGCCGGCGGGATCTTGACCAGGGAGTAGCCGAGGAGGAACAGTCCGGCGAGCAGCAGGACGCCGATGACGAAGGTGCCGAGGACCATGCGCCAGGTCGGGATGATCCGTCGCCAGCCCGTCCGCCGGGGTCGCTTCTGCTTCCCGGCCGGCTGCTGCGGCTGTGGCTCTTCGCTCATGTCGTGCTCGGACTCCTGATTCACGTCGTACTTCCCGTACGCCCTCGTACGCCTGCTGCGCCCCCATTGAAGACTCTCGCGCCGGGTGTTCCGTTCCCGGAACGGCGCGCGTGTTGGGGGAAAGTGAGCTGTTTCTCGCCTCAGGGTGCCCCGGAAATCCGCTGGCAGGCCGCATCGGGCGGCCAGTAGGCTCCTGCGCTTCGGTGCCGGTGCGGGTGAGGAGGGCCGTGGATGTGGGCGCGGGGCGGTTGTACCTGGCCGTCGCGGCGGGTGGTTTCCGGCGGTATGCGACGTACCGGCTGGCCACGGCGGCCGGGGTGTTCACCAACACCGTCTTCGGTGTGATCCTCGTCTTCACCTACCTGGCGCTGTGGGAGGAGCGGCCGGGGCTCGGCGGCTACGACCAGGCGCAGGCGGTGACGTACGTGTGGCTGGGGCAGTGCCTGTTCGCGACGCTGGCGATCCAGGGCGGGGGCGCGGAGAGGGAGCTGATGGAGCGGATCCGCACCGGGGAGGTCGCCGTCGACCTGTACCGGCCGGTGGATTTGCAGCTGTGGTGGCTGGCGGGGGATCTGGGGCGGGCCGCGTTCCAGCTGCTGGGGCGAGGGGTGGTGCCGTTCCTGTTCGGGGCGGTGTTCTTCCCGATGGCGCTGCCCACGGACGTGACCCGGTGGGCGGCGTTCACGGTGACGCTGCTGCTGGCGGGGGTGGTGAGTTTCGCGATCCGCTATCTGGTGGCGCTGAGCGTGTTCTGGCTGCTGGACGGCGCGGGGGTGAACCAGGCCCTGATGATCGCGGGCATCTTCTTCTCGGGCATGGTGCTGCCGCTGAACGCGTTCCCGGGGGCGTTCGGCGAGGTGGTGCGGGTGCTGCCGTGGGCGGCGCAGCTGCAGATGCCGGCGGATGTGCTGATGGGGGAGACGTCGGTGGCGGGGGCGCTGGCGTTCCAGGCGGGCTGGGCGGTGGTGCTGCTGGCGGCGGGGCGGGCGCTGCAGTCGGCGGCGACGCGGCGGGTGGTGGTGCAGGGTGGCTGAGCGCGGCGCGGTGTGGGAGGGGCTGCGGGCCTACCGGCTGATCGCCGGGATGTGGGTGCGCTCCAGCATGACGTACCGGACGTCGTTCGCGGTCACGGTGGTGGGCAACCTGCTGCTGACCGGGCTGGACTTCGTGGGCATCCTGCTGATGTTCTCGCAGGTGGACAGGTTGGGCGGCTGGGCGCTGCCGGAGGTGGCGTTCCTGTACGGGCTGTCGGTGACGGCGTTCGGGATCGCGGATCTGGTGCTGGGCTCGATGGACGCGCTGGGCACCCGGATGCGGGACGGCTCGTTCGACGTGCTGCTGGTGCGTCCGGTGCCGGTGCTCGCGCAGGTCGGCGCGGACCGTTTCGCGCTGCGCCGGCTGGGCCGGATCACGCAGGGCCTGGCGGTGCTGGGCTGGGCGCTGTCGGCGGTGGACGTGGAGTGGACGGCGGCGAAGGTGCTGCTGGTGCCGGTGATGGTGCTGAGCGGTGCGGTGATCTTCGGCGCGGTGTTCGTGGCGGGGGCGGCCTTCCAGATCGTCGCGCAGGACGCCGCCGAGGTGCAGAACGCGTTCACGTACGGCGGGACGACGCTGTTGCAGTACCCGCCGACGGTGTTCGGGAAGGACCTGGTGCGCGGGGTCACGTTCACGCTGCCGCTCGCCTTCGTCAACTGGGTGCCGGCCGCCCATGTGCTGGGCCGGCCGTATCCGGTGGCGCTGCCGGGGTGGACGGCGTACGCGTCACCGCTGGTCGCGGCGGTGTGCTGCGCGGCGGCGGGGCTGGTGTGGCGGTCGGGCCTGCGGGCGTACCGGAGCACGGGGAGCTGAGGAACGGGCATGGGTGACGAGGCGTTCGAGGGCGACGAGGCGTTCATCGAGGTCGACGGGGTCGAGAAGGTCTTCGACGTCCGCCGCAGGACGGGTTTTCTGAAGCGGGAGCGGCGGCGGGTACGGGCGGTCGACTCGATCTCCTTCCGGGTGGCGCGCGGCGAGATGGTGGGCTACATCGGGCCGAACGGCGCCGGGAAGTCCACGACGATCAAGATGCTGACCGGCATCCTGACGCCGAGCGGCGGCCGGCTGCGGGTGGCCGGGATCGATCCGTCCCGGGAGCGGACGCGGCTCGCGCACCGCATCGGGGTGGTGTTCGGGCAGCGGACCACGCTGTGGTGGGACCTGCCGCTGATCGACTCCTACCGGCTGATGCACCGCATGTACCGGATCCCGGACGCCCGCTACCGGGAGAACCTGGACCGGCTCGTCGAGCTCCTCGGTCTGGAGGACCTGCTGGAGGTGCCGGTGCGCCAGCTGTCCCTCGGGCAGCGGATGCGCGGCGACGTCGCGGCGGCGCTGCTGCACGACCCGGAGGTGCTGTACCTGGACGAGCCGACGATCGGCCTCGACGTGATGTCGAAGGCCAGGGTGCGCGCGTTCCTGCGGGAGCTGAACGCCGAGCGGGGTACGACGGTGCTGCTGACCACGCACGACCTGCAGGACATCGAGCAGCTGTGCTCGCGGGTCATGGTCATCGACCACGGGCGGCTGGTGTACGACGGGGCGCTCACCGGGCTGCACGAGGTGGGGGAGAGCGAGCGGATGCTCGTGGTCGACCTGGAGCGTGAGCTGCCGCCGATCGAGGCGCCCCCGGCCCGGGTGGTGAAGGTGGAGGGGCCCCGCCAGTGGCTGGCCTTCCCGGCGTCCGGGTCGGCGGCGGAGCTGGTGGCGCGGGTCGCCGCCGACCATCCGCTGGTGGACCTGTCGGTGCGGGAACCGGACATCGAGGCCGTCATCGCCCGCGTGCTGCACAGCCCGGCGGAGCCTCCCGAGGCGCCACGGGAGGACGTGGGACGGGTCATCTCGTAGCTTCGGGGCGGGAGTTGCTCGTAGGCTGCTGTCATGAGCGACAACGCCCCGGAGCTGCGCGCCTCCGACGCCGACCGTGAACGGGTCGCCGACGTCCTGCGGGACGCCCTCGCGGAGGGGCGGCTCGACATGGAGGAGTTCGGGGAGCGGCTGGACGCCACCTACCGGGCCCGCACCTACGGCGAGTTGGAGCCGCTGACCCGGGACCTGCCGGTCGGCGCGGCGCCCGCGCCGAGGGTGGACATGGTCAAGCGGCCCGCGGCGCAGGACCGGTCGTGGGAGGGGCGGATCGTCGGCGGTGACGACTCCCCGGCGTGGGCGGTGGCCGTGCTGTCCGGGTTCCAGCGCAAGGGGCGGTGGACGGCGCCGAGGCGGCTCAACTGCGTGGCGTTCTGGGGCGGAGGGGAGATCGATCTGCGGGAGGCGAACTTCGCTGACCGCGAGATCGAGATCAACTGTGTGGCCGTCATGGGCGGCGTGCAGGTGATCGTGCCGCCCGGCGTGGAGGTCGTGGTGCGCGGCATCGGTGTCATGGGCGGCTTCGACCACCGTGAGGACGGTGTCCTCGGCGAGCCCGGCGGGCCCCGGGTGATCGTGTCCGGGTTCGCGTTCTGGGGCGGGGTCGGTGTGGAGCGCAAGCTGACGCGCGCCCAGAAGCAGGAACTGCGCGAGGAGCGCCGCCGCGAGAAGCTGGAGCGCAGGGCCGGCCGGCGCGAACTGCCGACGCCGGGCTCCGACGGGGACTGAGCGCGGTCGGGGCAGGGGCGGCCACCGGGTCCGTCCCTGCCCCGTCGCTCACAGCTCGGCGGGGGCCGCGCCCTTCAGCAGGCGGAGGTCGAAGCTCTCCGCCATCCGCTGGTAGCCCTTGTCGCTGGGGTGCAGATGGTCGCCCGAGTCGTAGTCGGCGCGGAACCGGCGCGGGTTGTACGGGTCGCGCACCGCCGCGTCGAAGTCGACGACCGCGTCGAAGACGCGCCCGGCGCGGATCTGCGCGTTGATCTGCTGCCGTACCTGCTCGCGGGCGTCGGTGTAGCCGCGGTGGCCCTGGAAGGGCATCAGGGTCGCGCCGATCACCTTCAGGCCGCGGGCGTGGCCCTGGCGGACCAGGGTGCGCAGCCCGTCGAGGATGCGCTGCGGGTCGGCGACACCGGGGTTGCGCAGGATGTCGTTGACGCCGAGGTCGATGACGACGACCTTGACGCCGGTGCGGGAGAGCACGTCCCGGTGGTAGCGGCCGAGCCCGGCCTGGTTGTCGGCGGGGCGGCCGGTGCCGCTGGCGAGGATCTGGTTGCCGCTGATGCCCTGGTTGACGACGCTGTAGCGGGGCAGGTCCTGGCCGGCCGCGATCGCGGTGCGCAGCCGGCGCGCGAGGACGTCCGTCCAGCGGCGGTTGGTGTTCAGCGTGGACGTGATGCCGTCGGTCAGCGAGTCACCGAAGACGACGACGGTGCCGGCGGACTCGTTGCTGAGGACGTCCACCGCGGTCAGGTACCGCCAGGACGTGACCTGCCCGGTGTACGCGGCGCCGGTGGTGTCCTCGGTGAGGTCGCCCTCGCCGACGTAGCTGGTCTGGCGGGCGTGCGGGTGCCAGGTCACCGGGCCCGACGGGGTCGGCGAGTACGTGGTGACCAGCACGTCGGAGTCGGCGGGGATCGCGATGCGCACCGCGTCGCTGAGCACCTGCTGCCCGGGCGGTACGACGACGGTGGTGCTGCCGCCGAAGGTCAGGCGCCGCATGGTGTCCGCGACGGCGGCCGGGGTGCCGGGGCCGGCGGCGACGGCCATCGACGCGTGCGTGATCGTCAGCGCCGACTGGCCGTAGAGATTGGACAGCGTGATCCGGGCACTCGTACCTCCGACGCCGACGTGCACGACGTTGCGCAGGGAGCGGCCCACCAGGCCCTCGACCTCGGTGCCCGGCTCCGCGCCGGCCGGGGACGCCGACCAGGCGCCGACCCACAGGCCGGTCGAGGCGGGGGCGGCGGGGCCGCGCCCGGTGCCGCGCTGCGCGGGGGCGGTCTTGCCGGTGGCGCTGCCGTGGTCGGCGGCGACCCCGACGTACAGGGCGACGGACAGGGTGACGATCAGTGCGACCATCGCGGCGAGCAAGGCATAACCGTTACGCCTGGTCATGCGGTGCGTTCTCCTCGGACGGATGGGAGCCCGAGGCTCCGATGTGATCACCTCATGATGCGTCATAAGGCGGAAGGGAGTTGCACAGACCCCCCATTGGGCCGCCCGGAGTGCTCCGGAGTCGTCATCGCTCTCCCCCCGAGAACAGACGCCGGGAACTCCTGATTCGTTCCAGGAGTAGGTCGGGAAGGGACAATGTGTGCGGGGGATCACGGACGGGCGGAGCGGAATGGAACGTACGAATCCGGAGGAATCGGGAACGCGTGGCGTAGAGGAGCATGCCCGGCCGCAGGCTCCCGGTAACCGGGACGTGCCCGCGGCGGCCGTCCGCGCCATGACCACGTTCACCGCCGCCGACGAGGAGAAGCGGCGCGGCGTACGGCGGATGAAGCTCACCGCGACCGGCCTGCTGCTGTTCGTGGCGCTCGTGTACGTCCTCGCCGAGGTCGCCTCCCACCACGGCGCCGGCGCCTGGGCCGACTACGTCGCCGCCGCCGCGGAGGCCGGCATGGTCGGCGCCCTCGCGGACTGGTTCGCCGTCACGGCCCTCTTCCGGCACCCGCTGGGCCTGCCCATCCCGCACACCGCGATCATCCCGAACAAGAAGGACCAGCTCGGCGTCTCCCTGGGTGAGTTCGTCGGCGAGAACTTCCTCTCCGAGGCAGTCGTACGGCAGCGGCTGCGCGCCGTCGGCATCGGCAGCCGGCTCGGCGCCTGGCTCGCCGAACCGGACCACGCCGACCGGGTCACCGCCGAGCTGGCGACCGCGCTGCGCGGCGCCCTGACCGTCATGCGGGACTCCGACGTCCAGGCCGTCGTCGGCGAGGCCATCACGCGCCGCGCCGACGCCCGCGAGATCGCGCCCGGTGTCGGCAAGATGCTGGAGGGCGTCGTCGCCGAGGGCGGCCACCGGCGGGCCGTCGACCTGATCGTGGCCAAGGCCCACGACTGGCTCGTGCTGCACGGCGACGACGTCATGGGGGCCGTGCAGGGCGGAGCGCCCGGCTGGACGCCGAGGTTCGTCGACCGCAAGGTCGGCGAGCGCGTCTACAAGGAGCTGCTCCGCTTCTGCGTCGAGATGCGGGACATGCCCTCCCACCCGGCGCGCGGCGCCCTCGACCGGTTCCTCATCGACTTCGCCTCCGACCTGCAGTCCGACACCGAGACCCGGGCCCGCGTCGAACGGCTCAAGGGCGAGGTGCTGGCCCGCGGCGAGGTGCAGGACCTGATCGCCTCCGCCTGGACCGCCGTACGCTCCATGATCGTCTCCGCGGCCGAGGACGAGCGCAGCGAGCTGCGGCTGCGCGTGCGGTCCTCCCTGCTGTCCCTGGGCGCCCGGATGGCCGCCGAGCCGTCCATGCAGAACAAGGTGGACCGCTGGGTCGAGGACGCCGCCGTGCACGTCGTGACGACGTACCGCGCGGAGATCACCTCCCTGATCACGGACACCGTGGCGGGCTGGGACGCCGAGCACACCACCCGCAAGATCGAGGCGCACATCGGACGTGATCTGCAGTTCATCCGGATCAACGGCACCGTGGTCGGCTCGCTGGCCGGACTGGTGATCTACACGGTGGCGCGGGCGCTGGGGGCGTAGATCCGCCGTTTCGCGGGCACTCGACGAGCGTTCCACTCGCCGAGGAGGGAGCCCATGAGCACGGCACAGGCCGAGAGCGGCCGCACGATCACCACCGACATCCCCGCGAGACTCGACCGGCTGCCGTGGTCCCGCTGGCACTGGACCATCGTGATCGGTCTCGGGACCGTCTGGATCCTCGACGGCCTGGAGGTCACGACCGTCGGGAACATCGCGCCCCGCCTGTCCGAACCGGGCAGCGGACTTCCCATCTCCTCCGGTCAGGTCACCGGTCTGGCCGCCGCGCTCTACGTGGCCGGAGCCTGCATCGGCGCCCTGTTCTGGGGCCGGCTGACCGACCGCTGGGGACGCAAGAAGCTGTTCATGATCACGCTCGCGGTGTACCTGGCCGCGACCGCGCTGACCGCGTTCAGCTTCCACACCTGGTGGTTCTTCCTCTTCCGCTTCCTCACCGGCTTCGGCATCGGCGGCGAGTACGCGGCGATCAACTCCGCGATCGACGAGCTGATCCCGGCCCAGTACCGGGGCCGCGTCGACCTGATGATCAACGGCAGCTTCTGGCTGGGCGCCGTCGGCGGCGCGCTGCTGTCGATCGTCGCCCTGAACACCTCGATCTTCCCCGCGGACGTCGGCTGGCGGCTGACCTTCGCGCTCGGCGCCGTCCTCGCCCTGGTCATCCTCGTCGTACGACGGCACGTCCCGGAGAGTCCACGGTGGCTGCTGATCCACGGCAGGGACGACGAGGCGGAACGCATCGTGAGCTCCATCGAGAAGAAGGTGGAGGCCGGCCGGGACGAGCCGCTGCCGCGCGCGGAGGGCGAGATCACCATCCGCCAGCGCCGCAGCGTCACCTTCATGGAGATCGGCCGCACCGTCTTCGCCAAGTACCGCAGGCGCGCCACCCTCGGCTTCGCCCTCTTCATCGGCCAGGCGTTCCTCTACAACGCCATCACCTTCGGCTTCGGCGCGATCCTGACCCAGTTCTTCGACGTGCCGAGCGGCAACACCGGCTACTACTTCGCCGTCATCGCGGTCGGCAACTTCCTGGGGCCGCTGCTGCTCGGCAAGCTGTTCGACACGGTGGGCCGGCGCGTGATGATCTCGTCGACGTACCTGCTGTCCGGGCTCCTGCTGTTCGGCACGGCGTGGCTGTTCGACCGCGGCTCGCTGAGCGCCACCACGATGACCGCCTGCTGGTGCGCGGTGCTGTTCTTCGCCTCGGCCGGTGCGTCCAGCGCCTATCTGACGGTCTCCGAGGTCTTCCCGATGGAGACCCGGGCCATGTCCATCGCCTTCTTCTACGCCCTCGGCACCGCGGCGGGCGGTATCAGCGGCCCGCTGCTGTTCGCCAAGCTCACGGAGACCGGCGTGGTCGGCGACACGGTCCTCGCGTTCCAGATCGGCGCCGGGCTGATGTGCGCGGCCGGCCTGGTCGCGGCGTTCCTCGCCGTGAATGCCGAACGCCGGTCCCTGGAGGACATCGCCAAGCCGCTGTCGGCGGTCGCCAAGTCGGCGCGCGAGGGCGCCCGCCCGGCGACGTCGCCCGGAGCGGCGGAGGCGACGGGGACGACGGGGCCGTAGCGGTACCGGTCCCTGCGCCGTCCATGCAACCAGGAGGCGGGGGGGGCCGGCGGGGGCGGCGGCCGCCCCCCGCGCCGGCGGGGGGTGAAAAAAAACCACCCCCCCCCCCCCCCCCGCCCGCGGGGGGGGGGGGAGGGGGGGGAGTGG